>JAVHLY010000027.1 GCA_031081585.1 Armatimonadota bacterium | reverse complement strand
GAGCGTGCTGAGCCTCGGGGTTCTGCGGGTCGCCAAGGATCTGGTAGTGGTTCCAGTACGCCTCCTGCGGACGAGGATGAGCCAGGCCCTTCGCCTCTAACAAAGCGATGGCCTCATTAGAGGCTTTAAGCGCTTTGCTCCGGTCCTCTGATCTAAAGGCGAGGGCTAAGGAAGTCAGAGCATCTACATATCCATAATGGTCGCCTGTTCGCTTAAACAACCGAATCGCTTTCCTGAGGTACTCAACCGCATGGGATTCCGCCGAAGTAGCCAAGCACACCTTGCCAAGGGCGAGCATTCGAAAAGCCCTATGAGTGGGGTCTCGGGAGTACAAGGCACCCGTAAGATGATCTTCCGATGCTAGTTGCAAAGCAAACTCAACTCTTCCTTGCTCAAGTGCGAGTCTGATTAACAAAGAATAGACGTTCCCATGCGCTTCCACCGCAGCCGGTACAGCCAAGGCTTTCATCAACATCGATCTAGCGAGTCTGAAGTTTGGTAAGGCATATAGAAGTGTACTGACTAGATTAGTCGTAACCACCAAAGTCCATCTTTTATCTCCCTTGCCGGCCATAAACGGAAGGCCCCTGCAAGCCTGCTTCAAGGCCTCTCGTAAATCACCAGCCATTGCGCACGCGCTAGCCAAGAGGGCCCTTGCCAAAGCTTCGGCAGGAAGGTTACCCATCTGGCAAAATGTTTGAGTAGCCAAGCCAAGTTGAATTTTGGCTTCTTGGGCAAATCCTTCAGCGTAATGTATGACTCCTCTAATCAAGTGACGGAGTCCGCGCTGATAAGCCTGCCCACTGTCCCATCTCTCAGCACGCTCAAGGCTTCTCAGCGCTTCTTTGTTAAGTCCTAGCGCCAACTCCACACGCCCTATGCTCGTCCAGAGACGCTCTAGGGTGGCAACGTCGGATCTGGGGTTAATCTCCTCCGCCAGTCTTCGCAAACCATTTCGCGCTTGAAAGAGTTGTCCCTTCCGGTATAAGAGATAGTACGTCAGTTCTCCTATTCTTGTGCGCTGCCGCTGATCCCTCATCACATCTGTGAGTCTCATGAGACGAGTAGTTGATCTGCGAGTCTCCGCAAACTTACCCTGCCAAAGATAGACCCATGCCCGCTGCAGCTCGCCCTCAAATCTCTCCTTTGCATTTCGAACCTCGCCAGATAAAAGAATCGCTCGGTCCAAATCAGCCTCCGCCTCTTCAAGCCTCCCAAGCGCTTGTCTAGCCGCCGCCCGCTTCCGTAGCAAGCGAATCACTCTGAGATGAGATGGTTTGGCCGTACTTACCAAGGCGAGTGCCTTCGTGTAGGCCGCCTCTGCCTCTCGCTGCTGGCCACCAGAGGCAGCCCGATCCCCGATAGCTTCCCATTGAGTACCTGCCTCCATTGGGAGCTCGGCTCCCTCAAGATGCCAAGCCAGGGCCTTCGCAGCAGCATCCGGTCGAGCCCTAACCAAAGGTATAGTGCGCCGATGCCAGTTGACCCTTGAATCCGCCGGAATCCATCGCAAGATAGCCTGTCGCAAGAAGAGGCTGGGAAAATAATAATCCGTGCCTTCCACCCCTATAAGTCCACGTTGGGACAACTGGTCGAGTAAGCGCAGCACGGATCGGCGGGGGAGTCGGGAAACTTCTACAAGCAATCCAAGACTCTCCCTGTGTCCGAGAACGCAAGCCGCCTCTAGAAGAGTGCATGCTTTCTCTAGAAAGGAGGGCAAGCCTCCTAGCAATTCGGTCGATGTAGGAGCGCCCGTGTATCTCCTGCAATACCCTTATTAGTCCTGATTCCCAAGTACGCCTAAACAGTTCAAGTCGTAATCCACTCAATTGTTGGGTTGCAGTTTCCAGCAAACGAGGATTTCCACCCGTGATTTCAGTTAATCTACCAACGAGGTGCGAACCCATTCGCTCTAAACCCCAAGATCCCAACAGCTCGCTCACTTCAGGAGGACTAAAAGGTCGGAGGGAAATAATCTCGTCGAAAAATTTTTGTTCTCCAAGAAATGTAAGTACATCCTTTGAGCAATCCTCTTCACTCCAAGTGAGAACAAATATAATGGGATGGCCATCCAATTCCTTCCGCAGCTGTCGGATGATCCTTAAACTATAAATATCCGCGGATTGGATATTATCGAACATGATCAAGGAGGTCCCCTTCGTGGCCTCCCGACGAATCACCGAACGAAGCCAGCTCATCATGTTCCTCTCTATAGATAGCAAATCCCTATCACGATCAGGTAACGGTGCGTCTCCACTTCGGTCAGCCAGGCTCAGTGAAAGACGGTGAAGACACTGGTAGGATTCAACTTCTTCTGCCAGCTCAGGCAATCGTATCAAGTGAGACGATCCCCATCGGGCGCGCTCCACAAGGAGTCTCCTTAACAGGGTTGTCTTACCTAAGCCCCAATCGCCACGGATGCCTATTGCACGGGTTAAATTTGTTTGAGATACTAAGAAAATTGACCGCAAGGGATCACATTCGCTTCTTACCATAAACCACGATGGGAAGGAGCGTAGAATTCCCGTATCAACTAGTCGTGGCGTGTTCATTCGACCTCGTATCTCCCGATATAGCCCCGCAGTTTCCTGCGTCGGCTCCACTCCTAAGTCACGTCGAAGGTGGGAAATCAAAGTGGAATATACGTAATTCACCCGGTCGCCGTTTCCATCGCGAGCGTAAATTTTCATTAGTTCTTGCGCTGCTGCTTCGTTAGCAGGATCGATCTGGAAGATCTTCTCAAAGACTCTTCGGGAACTTCCAATATTCCCCCCGAACTGAAGAATTCTTCCAGCGCGAGCAAGGGTCTCTAAATAGAGGACACGGAAGTATTCGCGGAACTCAGTGATCCAATCCAAAGGAATATCGTGTCCACCTAGCTCACCCTGATACGAGTTCAGTAACCTATCAAGAAGTGGAGTCGGATCTGTACCCTCGACTAATGTTTTGCTGATCCTTTCCAGTTCCCAGCAATCCACCCAGATAGTCTTCCTTTCCAGCCACAGATGGCTCGCATCCCACGACAGGAATTTAGTCCCAATAGTATCCATCAGCGCTTTTATTCGCCAGAGCAGCGTGCTTAGGTTGGAGAGCGCTCGCGCCCCTTCCCGATCAGGCCAAAGCGCCAAGGCAGCGCTTCTCCGCGATGATCTGGCGTTCGGCTGGAGTGCAAGGAAAGCCGCGAGTTCAACACCCTTGGTTGGAAGACGCAGTGGGTGGCCTGAAAATTCAATTCTCATCTCACCGAGAAGATAGATATTGACCGTCATGCCCTAACCTCGCCAACCAATTTTGACCCTAAACCATGCAACTACACTTCCAGGAAACTAGAACCAGGCCTTTCTCTATGCGCCCGCCGCAGGGGAACGAGTCAGTGGGAGTTAGTGAAGGTCTTCGCGCAAGTAGGGCGACGCCGACCCTTTCTGTTAAGCTTCCTTCAAACCACCTCCTGTCCAACTAGCGATTCAAGAGCAGCCACGATCTCAGGGTCGAACTGAGTTCCTGAATGCTGTTTGATAACCTCTAAGGCCTCAAAATGTGATCTCCCTTGCCGATAAGGCCTATCGGTCGTCAGTGCGTCAAATGCATCGACCACGAGGATGATTCGCGAGCCTGTCGGGATGGATCTTCCCCGAAGGCCCGCAGGATACCCTGTGCCGTCAAAGTGCTCATGGCTGTGCTTTACTATCTCAGCAGCCTTCTCATCAAGACTCTGGATCAACTCAGCCCCCGCAATAGGATGCCTCCGCACGACGGTCATCTCCTGTGAGGTAAGTCGCTGAGGTTTCCTGATGATGTCAACAGGAATCCCAATTTTCCCGATATCATGCATAAGCGCAGCTGTACGGATCGTGGGAATCTCGGACTCGGGCAAGCCCATTCTCCTTGCAACCTTGACAGCTAAATCAGCCACCCTTCTTGAGTGGTTCGAAGTGTAAGGATCTTTCAAATCTACCGCCTGGGAGATCATCTTCAAGCTTCGAAATAGCAGTACACTCTGCTCGTTGAGAAGTTTCCATGGATAGCAGAGCTCGGCCACAACCGCTATCCCAACCACAAGACCCAGGAGCCCGAACACCTCGCGACTTATGGCCAGCAGGAGAACCAGGGGAGGGGTAAGAAGATAGTAGGGGTAGAGTGTCGTAAATACAAGTGGCACTGCCCTGGAGAGTCCGATTCGTTCGCTCGAGATTAGGCTAAAGACGCGCAGCACCGCATCAATGATGAGAAAAATTCCGCAAGTGAGCAGGACGATGTAAGACGAAGTACCGGACAGGGAAGCCCTGTCCAGCAAAAGAGTCGTCACCCCAAGAGGGATGCTAAGAAGCAGCATAGATCTTGCGGCTTCTCCGGCCAAGTTTGCTTTAATGGCATTTCCGAGGAGGGCCTGTCCCAGAACAGAGGCAACGATTCCAGTCGCTAATGCGATTCCTGTTCCCATGATAACTAGAAGCGCAAGCACAACAGCGGAAGCCAGCGATAGAGGTAGCAACCCGAAATCCTCGAATCGGAATTCAATCCAGCCAGAGAAGATACCCGCAATGCCGATGAGCAGTAGTAGAGGTAGATAGAAAGTCAAGGGATCACCCAGGAACTCCGACGATCAGCCTCGCCGAGCCAAGACTCTCTTAAAGCTGCCTGATTTACAAAGCGTAGATTGATCGCTTCCCTCCCACCTCATTTCACGTAGAGGTGGCATTGCTCGGTTTTGGAGCCAACTGCATGGAGAGGCTTGAAGCCAGAGTTAGGAATGCAGCCACAACCTCAGAATCAAAGCGACTACGCTCGCTATTAGTCAGCCTTTGGACGACCTCGTCCAAGGTATTTGGCTTCAAGTAGGGATGAAGACCGTTTAGTGCACTATCCACTTCCTCTGCGACTGCAAGGATCTTAGCCATCAGGGGTATCCTCAATCCACCGCTTAAGCTCATGTCTACGTGGTGGTGTAGTATCGCCGAACAGATTTCAGGATTCCCGAGTTCTCGGGCGATGTCAGCTCCCAATTTAGAGTGAACGGATATCCAATCTACCGGTAAATCTGCTGTCGGATTCGCAAGCTCAGCCTCGAATGCGATCAGACCGACATCATGCAACAAAGCGGCATACTCTAGAGTTTCCAGTTCTCTGCCGCCCAAGCCTAGCTGTTGCCCAATCGCGACAGAGAGATCGGCTACTCTTCGAGCGTGTCCTCTCGTCTTCGGTTGAGTCATCTCGCCTGCTAGCATTACCCTCTCCACGATACGGAGATACACACTCCGCCGCTTGAGATAGAGTTGCATGGCTAAACGCTGAAAAGGAAGTAATGGGATAAACGCCAAGAGACTTAGAGCATGAACGTACCTATAAGAAAGGGCAAAGAGAAGACCAGTAAAAACACTCATCAAATTGCTGACCAGGAGATCTCGTCCGAAGGCCACCCACGTCCTAAAAAAGGGAAGGCCGCCAATGAGGCTGAGAGCTAAACCAACATAAAAGTTATTGACAATGTGAAAAGAGAAGGCACCCGTCAGAGCGCCCGCCATGAGGCGTATGGGCTGGTTGGGATCTAAGCCCTGGGAGACTAAGTGGAAAACCGCACTGCCGATCCCGACACTTATGCCCATCTGGCCGATGTTAAACGCTGACCGCCAAGGCACCCATCCTCTGCCCAGTGCGTTGCCGATGCCATAACTCAAGCCCCCAATGTATAGACCTATTTCGGGAGGAAATAGGTACATGGTGGCAAAAAGGAGAATCAAGGCGAAGCTGATCGTACCACCGGACGGATCTTCAACTATAATCGATGAGGCAATAATTACCAGAGTTGCGATCAGAACCTCTCCCAGCCCTACCCCTGAGAGAGAAGGGAGTGAAGCGATGACAACGGCCACCCAGGTAACTATAGTGGACAGTACGAGAAGTTGAAGCCTATCGGAAATTGGCCGATCGCAAATGGATCTCATCGCCTTCCAAAAAAGAACCAGACCGACACTACAGGCCCCTTTCTCCGCCTAAGAAGATCCCGCGAACGACCCGTACGGTCAAGGCGAGCCACCCGTCCTGTTAGTAATCTCCTCCTGCGAGTAGGAACAGGCTCGGGAACCCGCTACCGCTTGAGCAACTCGCCCAGAATTCGGCCGGGAAACGTGGACTGTTGTCAATCGGATGTCGGTCCGGTTGCATATCTAATTCTCTCAGCTACCTCGTGCTTCCTGCCGACTACCCGCCCGGCCATCCGTCCCCAGATCTTGCTACCTCGCTTAAACCACACGCTTCTCAGCGCCTTCCAAGCGACGAGGGAGCTCAATAGCAACGCTGAAAACAGTCCCGCCCTGCTGGGCGAACCAACTACGACCAATAGAGCACATAGAGCTAACAAGCCGAGGCTGACATAATTCAAGTGCTGCTGCGACGCAGGAAGAAACGATTTATCTGTAGCAAATACGACTTCCTCGACCCAGGACATAAACTTCAAATTAAATTTAGAAAGAAACCTAGACCCTAATCCACCTAATATCACATCAGGGAATGCAACAGCTGCGAATACGACGAAGCTAAGTGCGGCGAGTGACATTAGCAAAATGGCCCACCGAACTCCCATGTAATCAGCAAGGAACCCCAGACCGATCATCGAGACAAACCGAATTGCGGCAAGCATGACTTGGCGAAACGCCAACACCCTCCCAAGCAAATATTGCGGAGTCTCTTCCATCACAATCTGTGCAATGCCGAGAACAGTTACCATGTTGTACATGCCATACCAGAATGACGCAGTGTGGAGCATGCCCGCATTGAAGGAAAATCCGGCAGCAGCTGTGGAAGCGATCCAAAGGAGAAAGGGAACTACCACGAGAGCTTCCCTTGGGAATTTGGGCCCGTACCATCCACTAAGAAGCGATCCTGCAAGAAAACCTATCCCCATCATGCTGCCGAAGACACCGAAATCCGTATCCGACAGCTTGAGCTCGCCCTTAACAAGGGGGGTTTGAAGCGAGTTGAATCCTGAAAGTACCCATCCAAACAATAAGATCGCTAGGGCTATTTGTGATCGTTTGTGCCAAATGAACCTCAAGCCATCCCAAACATCAACCCAAATTGTGTGTATCCCTTTCTGTTCAGCTATTTCAACACGCATTCTAGGGAGAAAGGCTAGAAATAATGCCGAAATTAAATAGGACGCTGCGTCCACGTAGAGTGCCGCATGATAACCAGCGATAGTAACCATAATCCCGGCAACTACTGGACCCACTATCTCGGTCCCTGTGTCGCTGGCGGTGAGAAACGATGTTGCAGCAAGATACTCTCTCCTTGACGTAATTTGTGGAATAGCTGCAAAGACAGCGGGGCGGAAGAAGGTTGTAGCACACGAAATCAGAAAGAGATCCAGGTAGACGAGGCGGATGTCGATTCCCATGAGCCATGGGATCAGGGCGACGAGCAGGGCGCGTACCAGGTCGGCAGCCACCAGAACCGTCTTGCGGTCCAACCGGTCGATCAGGGCTCCTGCGGGCAATCCCAGCACGGCCGGACCCAGCATCAGCGCCGTCAGGGCATAGGACACCGAGAGGGCCGACGAAGTCTGCGTGTAGACCCAGAGCGAGATCGCCACCCAATGGAAGCGGTCACCGAGTTGGGAAACGGCCTGGCTGCTCCACAGGAGCGCGTAGGCCCGGTTGCGCATCAGCGCGCGAAACCCCGGGGAGGAAACCTGCAGGGCGGTCGGAGAGGCCTCGGCCGCCGCTCCCGGTCCCTGACGCTCTGTCGAGGAGGCCCGGGACTCGGAGGTGGGGGAACCCGTCATGATGACCTGCCCGTCTCAGAAGGGAGAGCCCGTCGCGATACCCTACCTGCCTCAGAGGGGGAGCCCGTCACGGTACCCTGATTGCGTCCCCTGCTCTATCCGCTTCCTTCCCAACCTTCCCGGATAGGGGACGCCAGCTCCTCCAGGGGAGCAGACTGCAGGCAAGGGGGAGGCAGCCCCTCCACGAGACCGGGCCGGGGACTCACCACCGGCAGGGCGAGAGGCGTCCCCCGGGAGAGAGCCGGAGCCAGGCCCGCGATCAGAAGAGGACTTCGGTAACGCCGTTCCGATGCCGGACGACGATGAGGTCTCCACTCTGCTGCAGCCGCCAGAGGGCCCGGGTCATCCCCTTGACCCTGACGGTCCGGAAACCGAACTCGCCCGGTGGGCGCCGGTGGAAGCCCTTGCCGCATGAGGTGCAGTAGCTCGCTCGGTCAGGGACGAAGGCCTCGCGGGTCTGGTTCCATCGGATCGTCACGTTGGCGACGACTTTGTCGCTGCCACAGTGAGGGCACTCGAGTGGCGTCATGGTGTCGGACCTCGGTCTCGGGAGCTGGGCTCCCTCCTCTACCTCCACCTCCCTTGTTCACCGCGCGTCAGGACGCCTCCTGCGCGCTCCGCGCGGCCGGACCGGGGAGAGCATCCCGACGTCCTTGCTGGAGGCACGTCCTGACGGCCTCATGGCGTACCGGTGTCGATGCGGAAGACCTCGACTCCCGGAGGCTGCACCAGGACCTCGCTGAACTCCCGCATCCAGGCCTGGGTGGCGTCGGCCGAGCCCAGCGGATCGCTGCGGTACTGGTCGAGCTGGTCGAGGGTGGGGAGTTCCACCTCGTACTCCAGGGCTGGCTCCCCGCGTCCGCGAGTGAGCGGGACGAGGAGGCGCGCGGTCAGGCCGCGTCGCCGGGCCGCCTCCACTTCCCGTCGGATCAGCGCGATGGCCTGGTCTCGGTCGACGGGGAGGACATCGTACGCAAAGCGGACGACGTACACGCGGTCACCTCCTCACGGCAGGGGTTCCAACGACCCGCGGGCAGCCGGGGCCACATTCCCGGAGGGTAGTGGGGCGAAGCGATGCTTACGGTCCGGAGACACAGGCTGGACGCGCCCCGGGGAGCGGTCGGTCAAGGACCGGGATGGAGCGAACGACGAGGGGGAGCAGGCCTGTAAGCCGGGTTCTGTCCCGGACCGAAGTCCGGGGGCAGCCATCTCTCTGGGGCCGCCAGTCACCTGCGGCCTCGAGCGGCCTACCCGGGGATCGGCGGGCCACGTCATCTCCCCCTACCTGGCCTTGCTCCGGGTGGGGTTTGCCTGGCCAGCCCGTCACCAGGCTGCCGGCCGGCTCTTACCCGGCCTTTTCACCCTTACCCCGGCTCCTGGCGACCACACCGGCCGCCCCTCATGGCCGGGGCGGTATGTTTCTGTGGCACTCTCCCTGGGGTCGCCCCCGGTGGGTGTTACCCACCACCCTGCCCTGCGGAGCCCGGACTTTCCTCGGACCACTGGGTCCGCGGCTGCCCGGCCTGCTCCCGACCGTCATTGTACCAGAGAACCTGCGGCCGGCGCCGGACGCGGCACGCTGGAGACGGGCCCGTCGCGGGAGCGTCGTCCCTTCACCCGGATTCGGGTGGCGAAGGCCCGCCCGCGCTCGTCGCAGGGCGGACAATGGGTGGGAGGAGGACGCGGATGCGTTCCTCCTGCGGGAGCGGCGCTCCCCGGCCCAGGAGGTCCCGCACGGCCTGCTCGGCCAGGGCTCGGATGTGCTGGAGCGCCTCCTCCCGCGTACGCGCGAGGATGGCCACGCCCGGCAATGCCGGGACGGTGGCCCGCACGCCCTCGGGACTCGCTTCCAGCAGGACCGTCAGGTCGAGTGCGCGCGGGGCAACGGGGCCCAGGGCCCGGTTTGCCAGCTCATCGGCGCGCCGGTTGGCTTCGCGGGGCACGTACGTCACGGTCCGGTGCCGGAATTGTCCCAGCCGAAGTCGGACCTGCTCGTACAGCGGCCGCAGACCGGGACTCTTCACCTGGTAGCGACCGGTGAGTTGCCGGACCAGCAACTGGCTGTCGGAGCGGATCTCGACCTCATCGGCCCCCATCCGCAGCACCGCGTCCAGCCCGCGGAGCAGCGCCCGGTACTCCGCCACGTTGTTGGTGGCCTCGCCGATGGCCTCTCCCAGCTCCTCCAGCGTGCGACCCCGCTCGTCCTGGATGACCACCCCGATGGCGGCCGGGCCCGGGTTGCCACGCGAGGCCCCGTCGACGTACAGGACCCGCTTCATCACCGGGCCCGCGTCATGCCCCGCCGTCCGCCAGGACCAGGATGCGCCCGCACCGCTCACAGGTCAGGAGCGTCTCCGGCTCCTCCGCCAGCCGGCGCACCCGCGCTTCCGGCAGCACCACGTGGCACCCCTCGCAGATCCCGCGCCGCGCAGCCGCGACGGCCACCCCGCCCAGGCGCTCCCGCAGCCGCTCGTAGCGTCGCCGCAGCGGTTCCTCGATGGCAGCGGCGAGGGCGTCGCGCGCCGCGGTGAGCCGGGCCAGCTCCGCTTCCAGCGCCGCCCGCTCGCGTGTCGCCGCCGCCTCGCGCTCCTCCCACTCCCGCCTGGCGGCGGCGGCCGCGTCCGTGAGGCCCCGCAGGTCCCCCAGCAGGCCCTCGGCCCGCTCCATCTGCTCGAGGATGGCGTCCTCCAGGCGACGGGCCTGGCGCTTCAGCGCCTCCACCTCCTCCTGCATGGCGGCCAGTTCCTTCGGGTTCCGGATGCGACCGGCGTAGAGGTCCTGCTCCACCCGCAGCCGTTTGGCCACCGTCGACTGCAGTGCCAGCTCGAGGGTCCGGATCTCCCGCTGGGTGGCCGCCAGCGCATCCTCTCCCGCCCGCAGGGCCTCTCCGGCAACCCGCACCCGCGCCTCCACCTCGGCATCGGGGCCGAGCGCGCGCAGGCGCTCCGCGACCCAGGCCAGGCGGGAGTCGAGTTGCTGCAGGCGGTAGAGCAGGCGTGGTGCGACCTCGGCACCCACGTCGGGCGTCGTCGCCGGCGGCTCAGGGACCTCGGCCATGGGAGTGCTTGCTTCCTGCCCGCACAGGCGACTTCCTGTCGCTGGGCAGGCAGGATGGCACCGGGTAGATTCATGGTAGGGCCGCCCGGATGGGGAAGAAGCAGGGGGCAACCCCTGTGTAAACCTATCCGGGCGGCTCCGGGCTTGGGCGGTGCTCCTACCGGCGCTTCTTTCCGGCCTTTGGCTTCCCCTTGGCGGCTGGCCTGGCGCTCTTGCCCTTGGCAGCCACCGGCTTCCGCGGAGCAGGGCGAGCCGCCGGCCGCTGCGGTTGCGCCGGCTTGGCCGGGGCGGGCGCCGGCTTGGCCACCGGGCTCCCCGCCAGGGGGGCTGCGGGCTGGCCGGGGCGGATCCCCGGCCGGATCGGTGCCACCGGACGGGTGACCGGGGGACGTTGTGCGGCCTGCGGCATCGGCCGAGCGGGGGTAGCCGGCCGCGCGGGGGCGGGCGGCCGCATGGTCGGAGCGGGACGCGGGCGGGCCGTCGGTGGTGCCGGCTGCGGCTCGATCTTCAGCCGCTTGCGCTTCTCCTCCCACCAGCGCTGGTACCGCGCCCCCAGAGCCTCGAAGTGGTCGAAGAGGTCCGGCCACTCGAGTTCGCGCCGCATCCCCTGGATGATCGGCTCAACCTTGGCCCAGGGGACCGGGAAAAGCTCGAAGACCGCCTCAGGGTCGATGGCCCCCCCCTCGACCAGCACGCCCAGGCTGTCATAGAAGTTGGCGACACGGATCAGGTTGTTGAACCGGATGCTGCCCGGAGGGGCCTCGATGATGAACTGCTCGTAGTCGGCGAAGTCGAACTGGAAGACGATGTACTGCATCGCCTCCAGGTTCTGGGGCGTGTCAGCCAGCGCGATCAGCCGGAGGGCAACGTCAACCTCGGCCGGCTTGAGCCTCTTCAATCGGCGTCACCTCTGTGGCCGCAGGGGCCCTCAATTCCCGGTCCGTCCCGGGGCCGTCACTGCCTCTCTAACGCACCCTTCCACCCAAAATTCGCCCTTGACGACTGAATCCCTTTCAATGCGGCGAAACTGTCCGTTAGGGCGGCATTCATGGGCATATTCCCTGGCCTTTTTGGCATTGGCGGTGCCAAGGAGTCGATCAGGCGGAGGGAGGGGATATCACCCACAAAACATATTATAACAGGGACGAAGGGCGGCTAAAAGAGGGTTTATGCTATACTTCTCGAGACGGCCCCGGGGGGGCCTGTGGTCCCCTCAGGGGCAAGTCCCGGCGTTGTACGCCGTGGAGCGAGCGGCGGGCGAGTAGCTCAACGGGAGAGCGCCTCCTTTACACGGAGGAGGCCGGGGGTTCGACACCCTCCTCGCCCACCACTGCCCTGTGTCCCCGGCCCCACGGGGAGCTTTGTGTCCCCGGCCCCCGGGCCAAGACGCGGGCCGACCCCCGACCCTCCATGGGCGCCCAGGAGAGGCGCAGGCGCGCCCGAGGACCGGAGGATCGGGGGTCTGCGGCGACGTCAGCCTCGCTTCAAGTACCCCAGCCGCGTCCAGACCTCCCGCAGCGTCATGCGGCGCGGGTCCGCCCCCTCGGTCCGCACCTCGTCCAGAGGGCGTCGCGAGGGTTCCTCGGTGACCGACCGCACGAGGTGCTCGCCCTTGGGCGTGAGGATGAACCGCACCGCCCGCCGGGTCTCGTTCGACCGCAGGACCTCCAGGTACCCCTCCTGCACGGCGAACCGGCAGGCGGTGTAGATCTGGTCCAGGGTCAGGTCGCACCGACGGCTGATCTCCACGACCGACAGGCCGTGGGCCCGCCAGGAGGTCGCCTCGTAGAGGACGCGCAGCACGCCGCCCACCCACGCCAGGATTTCCGGGCTCACCATCAGCAGCTCCCCCTCCCCCCGCACGTCGGTACGACAGAGGACGATGCCAAGCACACGGACCGCAGACGCCGGGGTGCCTGCTGGACTCGGTCAGGTTGTGGCTGAACTGGCTGGCTCGCTAACGTTATGCCCAGGCAGCTCCGGGCGTAGACATCGCGGGCCTAAGGAGGTTGCAGACCACCCAGGTCGTGGGCGCCGGCGGTTGTCCACGTTGTCCACGCCGTCCACAGCGGCCGAACGGAAGTTTCGGATTGACCGCCCACCGCCCTCGCCGTAGAGTGGGCACCGTCAGCGGTGCGCTGGCGGCTAGATGGGAGGAGGCACTCCTCCGGGAGCGGCCCGGCCTAACTTCCGCCGTGCGGCCGCTGACGCTTTTCCCCCCGAGGTCTGCGGAGACGTGCCCCGGAAACGAGTTCCCGCCCCGCGGCCCACTCCCTCCATTGCCTAGAAGGCCTACGCCCTGGCCGTCCGACCCTGGAGTGTAGGGTCTCGCCGCCTCCGCCCCTACCCACCCGAGGGCGGAGGCCGATCCCACGCGCGAGGGCGCACTGCTCCCGGGGTCCGACCGGGCGAGGCCGATTCCCTCGGCGGGGCCATTCGGAAGATTCACGCGAAGCGGTACGGCTGACGGTGACCCTGACCGGCGGGCCCGGTGGAGGTGAGGCAGGTGGGGAACCGTCAGATGCTCCGGGTGGTGGTGATCGCCACGAGTGCTTGGCTCGTCGGGTGTGGTGGGGCGGCGGGCGTCCTTCCCCCTCCCCCGACGGCAGGACCGCTGCCGACGGTCGAACGGACGTACACGGACGCCAGCGGCGATGCGCAGGCAGACACGGGAACTGCCTACGATGTCACCCAGGTGGTGACCCGTCGGCTGGACACGGCCCCGTTCGGTGCCTACGACACGATGGAGGTGGAGATCGTCTTGGCGCAGTCGGTGCGGCTTCCGGATCCCGGAACGCGCGCGGGCGGCGGGGCCCGCCTGGGGTTCCGCCTCTACCTCGACACCGACCAGGACGGGGCGACTGGCCCGATCACCGACCCGGGGTGCACCTTCGCGGGGAACGAGTTCCTGGTGAACGGGTTCGACCGGCGCCTGGACTCCGGCGCCTACGAGGTGCAGGGTGAACCGTGGAACGGGACGAGCGGCCAGATGGTCGGGGAGGCGTCCGTGACCCGGGACGAGGTGCACCACACGATCATCCGTATCCGCGTGCCCCTCAGCACCCTGGGGAACGACGACGGGCAGATGCGCGTTGCCCTGCGCGTCGGCAACGGCGACGACCGGACGACGGACTGCGCACCGGAAGCCGGACAGGCCTTCACAACGGGCCGGTAGCAGACCGGGGAGGGTGAGCAGGCCAGAGCGGGGTCAGTCCACGGGGCGGATGCCGACCTCGTCCAGGTGCCGGCGCAGGTCGGCCGGGTCCTCGTAGACGCGGTACGCGCCGGCGCGGTGGAGCTCGTCCTCGCCATAGCCGCCCGAGAGGAGTCCCACGCCCAGCGCCCGGGCGCGGCGCGCCGCCAGCAGGTCCCAGACGCTGTCGCCGACCACCACGCAGGAGGTGATCGGCACCCCCAGGCGCTCCGCCGCGGCGAGAAAGAGGTCGGGGTCGGGCTTCGCGCGCGTGACCAGGTCGCGGGTGATCACCGGGACGCCCGGGGGGATCTCCAGCAGCTGAAGCGCCGGAGCGGCACTCTCCCGGCGGCCGCTCGTCGCCACGGCCCAGGGGACGCCCATGCGGGTGAGGTGGGCCAGCAGCGCCCGGGCCCCCGGCAGCGGGCGCACCTGTGACACCAGGCGGCCATACGCCTCCTGGTGCAGCCGCTGGATGCGCGCCACCTCCTCCGCGGTCACGGACCGGCCGATCTCCCGCAGGAGCGCGTTGATGAAGAGCCCGCCGCTCATGCCGATGCGGCGGTGGATGCGCCACACCGCCAGCTCGATGCCCACCGCCTCGAGCGCTTCCCGCCAGGCCAGGACGTGCTGGTAGACGCTGTCCACCAGCGTGCCGTCCAGGTCGAAGAGCAGCGCGGGCTCCAGGGCGGGGCGGGCCTCCGCCATCTCACAGGGTGGACTCGCCGACGAGGACGATCGCCGGACCGGGCGTCCCCACCAGGTTGCCGCCCGCGCGCTTGGCCGCGTACATGGCCCGGTCCGCCGCCTCCAGCAGGTCGTCGGGGTTCCGGCCGTGCTCGGGGGCCACGGCCACCCCGGCGCTCACCGTCACGCGGATCCCCTGGACCTCCAGGGCGGCGATGCGCCGGCGGATGCGGTCGGCCACCTCGACCGCCACGGCCGAAGAGGCCCGCGGCAACACCGTGACGAACTCGTCCCCGCCGAAGCGGGCGGCCAGGTCCATCCCCCGGCTGCTGGTGCGCAGGACGTCCGCCACCGCCCGCAGCACGGCGTCGCCGGCCAGGTGGCCGTAGCGGTCGTTCACCTGCTTGAACCGGTCCACCTCGAAGAGCACCACCGCGACTTCCTCACCGGTGCGCTCCATCCGTGCCAGTTCCCGCTGCAGCGCCTCCCACAGGCCCCGGTGGTTCACCAGCCCGGTGAGCCCGTCGCGCAGGGCCTGGGCGGTGAGCTCGTCGTCGCGGCGGGCCCGCACGATGGCCAGCGCGGCCAGCGTGGCGAACGCCTCCAGGACGGCGCGCACCGTCGGGGGGAAGTCGTCCTCCGCCGTGCTCTCCACGTCCAGGACGCCGATCACCCGCCCGTCCACCACCAGCGGCAGGGCCAGCTCCGACTGCACTCCGGCTGCCCCCTCGACGTAGCGGGGCTCCCGGCGGACGTCGGGGGCGTAGAAGGCCTCGCCCGTGGCAGCCACGTGCCCGACGATCCCCTCCGTGCCGATGCGGAAGCGGCGCGTGGCCGCGAAGGCGGGGTCGACGCTGCGGTGCGCCTCGATGTAGAGCTCGCGGGCGGGCTCGTCGACCAGCAGGACGGCGGCGATGCTGTAGCCGAAGAGGCCGACGATCTGGTCGAGGATCTCCTCCAGGACCTCGCGCAGGTTGCGCGGGCGGAGCAGGCGGCGGGCCACATCGAGGAGCCCGGGCAGGGCGTTCTGCACGATCTGCGGGAGGGACGCCTGGGGGTCCGGGTCAGGCTGGGGCCGGTCGGCCATGGCCGGTCAGACGACTTCCAGGGCGACCTCGCCGCCGACGCGGAAGACCTGAGCCCCCAGCCCCCGCAGCTTCGCCACCATCCCCTCGTAGCCGCGGTCGATGTTCTCGATGCCGCTGACCTCGGTCGTCCCCGTCGCCGCCAGTCCGCCGATGACGACGGCCGCGCCGGCCCGGATGTCGAGGGCCTCGACGGGGGCCCCGGTGAGGGTCGGGACACCGTGGACGTGCACGGTATCCCCGTCGAGGCGGATGTCGGCGCCGAGCCGACGCAGCTCGTCGACGTACCCGAAGCGCGACTCGTAGATGGTCTCGCGCACGGTGGAGACGCCGCGGGCGCGGGTCAGCGCGGCGACGAGCGGCGGGTGGAGGTCGGTGGCGAAGCCCGGGTAGGGGGCGGTGTCCACGTCCACGCCGCTCAGCTCACCCGTGACGCGCACGCGCACCCCGTCCGGTTCCACCAGGATCTCCGCCCCCGCCTCCGCCAGCTTCGCCAGCAGCGCCTGCAGGTGCTCGGGGATGAGCCCGGCCACCTGGACGTCCCCCCCGGTGGCGACGCCGCAGAGCAGGTAGGTGCCGGCCTCGATGCGGTCGGGGATGATCGCGTACTGGGCGCCGTGCAGCGCCGGGACCCCCTGGATGGTGATGGTATCCGTGCCGGCGCCGCGCACGCGGGCGCCCATGAGGTTCAGGAAGACGGCGGTGTCGACCACCTCGGGCTCGCGGGCGGCGTTCTGCAGCCGGGTGGTGCCGCGGGCCAGGCTGGCGGCCATCATCAGGTTGATGGTCGTGCCTACGCTGCTGCGGGGGACGTAGAACTGCGTGGCCCGCAGCCGGGTGCGCCGGCCGAGGGTCGCCTTCATGTAGCCGTGCTCGGTGGTCACCTCGGCGCCCAGCGCGGCGAAGCCGCGCATGTGGAAGTCCACCGGGCGCGAGCCGATGGAGCACCCGCCCGGCAGCGGCACCTCGGCCCGGCCCAGGCGCCCGAGCAGCAGCCCGGCCGTGTAGAAGGAGGCCCGCATCCGACGCACCAAGTCGTAGGCCGGCCGGTGGCCGCGCAGCTCGCGGGCGTCGATGACCATGCGCCCGCCGGCGAAGTCGATGCGCACGCCCAGGCCCTGCAGGATCTCGCTCAGGGTGAGGACGTCCTGGCAGTGGGGGACGTTCTCCAGCACCGAGACGTCGGGGGCGAGACAGGCCGCCACCATGACGGCCAGCGAGGAGTTCTTGGCACCGGAGACCCGGACGGTGCCGCGCAGCGGGTGGCCCCCGTTGATGACGATCCGTTCCACTGCGGACCTCCCTGCGGGGCCGGCCCCGCCGTGGCCCCCGAGCGCCTCAGGGGTGCAGGCGCTCCTGGACGTAGGTGCGCACCAGCTCCTCGAGCAGCGCCAGGCGGTCGACCTGGCGGATCACGGTGCGGGCGTCGCGGTGGCTGGTGATGTAGGTGGGGTCACCCGAGAGGAGGTAGCCGACGATCTGGTCCACCGGGTTGTACCCCTTTTCCGCGAGCGCCGCGTAGACGTAGGCCAGGACGTCGCGGACGTCCCGCAGGGGTGGCGCCCCCAGCCGGAAGACGCCCGTGCGCTCCTGCTCCGTCATCGTCCCCCCCGCGATTCCATACCCCGATGCCTGGGGACCGAGACCGCCGGAGGCTGGCAGCGAGGACAGAAGACGGTCCCTCGCCCGCCGAGCCGCACGACCGCGAGGCGTCCCCGGCACCGGGGGCAGGATCCCGCCCGATCCCGCACCCGCAGGAGGTCACCCGCCGGCTCCCCCTCCCGCATCCCCGCCCGCACCGCGCGGCCAAGGACGCGGCGAATCGCCTGGTGGAGTCGACGGATCTCCGCAGGCCCCAGCTGCTCCACCCGTCGGGCTGGGTGGAGCCGCGCCTGGAAGAGGATCTCGTCAGCATAGATATTCCCGATGCCGGCGATCAGGTCCTGGCGCAGCAGCAGGGGCTTGAGCGTGCCGCGCCGGCCCCGCAGGAGCGCGCGCAGCCGCGCCGGCGTGAGGGCCCGGCCGAGCGGCTCAAGCCCGAGCGGCCCCAGGGAGGCCTGCACGCGGCCGTCTGGCAGGAGGTCGACGTGGCCGAACCGCCGCTGGTCCACGAAGCGCAGCTCCTCCTCTCCATCGAGGGCCAGGGCCAGCCGCGTGTGCGGAGGCCGGGGCTCCCGGCGCGGGGCCACGATCAGGTCCCCGGTCATGCGCAGGTGCACCGCCAGCACGTCCCCGCCCTCGAGGGACAGGAGGAGGTACTTGCCGCGGCGGCCGACGCGGGTCACCCGCCGGCCGCGCACCTGCCTGGCGAAGGTCTCGCGGTCGGGCGAGCGGACCGCCAGCCGGCCGGCAGGGGTCGGCGGGGCCAGGTAGGCCAGCCCCTCGATCCGCCGGCCCACCAGCCGCGGCCGCAGCCTGCGGGCGACCACCTCGACGTCGGGGAGTTCCGGCATCGCCTCCGGTCGAGGGGGGATCCGGGCCCCAGCGGTGCCGCTGGGCCGGCCTTCCGGTATGCGTGGCCGGGCGCGGGCCTCAGGCCTGCGCCGTGTAGACGGCCACGATGCCGCCGGCCAGGTCGCGTGCCCGGGGATCCTGAAACCCCGCCTCCCCCATCATCTTGAGCACCCCGGCCTGGTCGGGCCAGTGGCGCACCGAGACCGGCAGGTACAGGTAGGCGTCGGGGTGGCGGGAGACGAGCCGGCCGAGCGTGGCCAGCAGGGTGAAGGAGTAGAGGTCGTAGAGGGCCCGGAGCAGTGGACGACGGACGCGGGCAAACTCCAGGACGGCCAGGCGCCCGCCCGGACGCAGGACCCGCCGCAACTCCCGCAGTCCGGCCAGCGGGTCGGCCAGGTTGCGCAGCCCGAAGCCGACCGTCACCCCATCGAAGGTGGCATCGGGGAAGGGCAGGGTCAGGGCGTCGCCCACCAGGTAGGCGATAGAGGCCGCCGTTCCTCCTCCCGGGGAGGGCCGGGCGCCGTCCCCCTGCCGCCTCCGGCGCCTGGCCAGGCGGACCATCGGGGCGGCAAAGTCGACGCCGACCACCTGTCCCTGGGTGCCCACAGCCTCAGCCAGGAGCCGGGCCAGGTCGCCGGTGCCGCAGCAGACGTCCACGACGCGCGCGCCCGGGGGCGGGGCCAGGAGCCGTACCGTCTCCCGCTTCCACCGCCGGTGCAGCCCGACGCTGATCACCGTGTTGGTCAGGTCGTACCGGGGGGCGATGGCGCTGAACATCACCCGCACGTAGGCGACCCGGGACTGCGGCGGGAGCAGGCGGCGGCCTGCAGCCAGGCCGGTCAGGGGCACGGGGGGCTGAGCGTCGTCGGCATGGACGGGGGTGGTGGTCGCTCCGGACCCCTGCCTGGGCTCAGTGGGCGGCGGTGGCTCAGGCACGGCGCTTTGGTGGCCTCCCCCGGTGAAGAGCACACTCCCCACAGCATCCGGCGCCACCGCATGCTGGTCGGGAGGGGAGCCTGGTGGGCCCGCCTGGGGTCGAACCAGGAACCGGCGCCTTATGAGGGCGCTGCTCTACCCTTGAGCTACGGGCCCTCGCGGCCCATTATAACCCCCTTCCGGAGAAACAGGGTGCGCTCCTGGCGCAGACTACCGCCCGGGTCGGGTGGGCATGTCCCAGGGCGAGATGGTGGCCGCCCTTCGCCGCGCCCTGCTCCTCGTCCTCCTCCTGACCGGCACCCTGGCCTCGTCTTGGGGCCCGGGCGTCCTCGGCACCGACACCCGGGTCCGCTACGCCCTGCCCGCCCGGCGGCCCGACGCCCGTGCCAATGTCGTCCTGGAGCAGCGGGTGATCGACCTGGTGAACCATGAGCGCACCCTCGCCGGCGTGCGCGCGCTCCTGCCCGATCCGGCGCTGCGGGAGAGCGCCCGGGCGCACGGCCGCGAGATGTTCACCTTCGGCTACCTCTCCCACTACTCCCTGGACGGCCGGTCGGTCCGCGACCGGCTGGCCGCCGCAGGAG
This sequence comes from Armatimonadota bacterium, assembly GCA_031081585.1. Taxonomy (NCBI): domain Bacteria; kingdom Bacillati; phylum Armatimonadota; species Armatimonadota bacterium. Next base: position 19,656 of record JAVHLY010000027.1, on the reverse strand, counting down.
TGCGGGTCACGCTGGTGGGGGAGAACCTGGCCTACGCCACGGACGTGCTGGCGGCCCATCAGGCGCTCATGGCCAGCCCCGCGCACCGCCGCAACATCCTCTCGCCGGTCTGGCGGGTGATCGGCGTCGGGGTCCTCGACGGCGGCGAGGACGGCGTCATCGTCGTCCAGGCCTTCGCCCGCTGATTCAACCGGCCGGCGTATCGTACCCGACGTGCACCAGGTACAGCCCGTGGGGCGGAGCCGCCGGGCCGGCGGCACCCACTTCGCCGTGGGTGAGCCACGCCTGCACCTGGTCGGGCGCCAGCGTCCCCCGGCCCACCCGCAGCAGCGTCCCCACCAGCATGCGCACCATGTGGCGCAGGAAGCGGTCGGCGGCGACCGTGAGCCGCACCAGGTCGCCGTCCTCGGCCAGCCCCACGTGCAGCACGGTGCAGACGGTCGACCGCCGCGGCGTGCCCGCCGCGGCGAAGGCCCGGAAGTCGTGGCGCCCCTCCAGCACCCGGGCGACGGCGCGCATGCGGTCCAGGTCCAGCGGCTCCGGCAGGTGCAGGGCGTACCGGCGCAGCAACGCCGAGGGGGCCGCCCGCCGCAGCACCGCGTACCGGTAGACGCGGTACCGGGCGTCGTACCGGGCGTGGAAGCGCTCGGGCGCCTCCTCCACGGCCCGCACCGTCACGTCCCGGGGGAGGAGGGCGTTGAGGCCGTCCCGCACCCGCTCCGGCGCCAGCGGGCTCGTGGTGCGGAGGTGGGCCACCTGGCCGAGGGCGTGGACGCCGGCGTCGGTGCGCCCGGCGGCCACGACGCGGGTGGGGACCTGGGTAAGGCGGGCGCAGGCCTCCTCCACCGCGGCCTGCACCGATCGCCCGCGGCGCTGCCGCTGCCACCCGACGAAGTCGGTGCCGTCGTACTCCAGGGTGAGCTTCAGGGTGCGCATCGGTGACCCCCGCTTTCGCCGGAGGGCTCTACCGCCACGCCACCCGCCCGGGGAGCGCCACCAGCAGCACCACCATCACGGTGACCACCGCGGCCACGAGGTCGCGGGCGCCGAAGCGCAGCTCCCGCATCCGCGTCCGCCCCTCCCCGCCGCGGTAGCCCCGCGCCTCCATCGCCAGGGCCAGCTCGTCGGCCCGGCGGAAGGCGCTGACGAAGAGCGGCACCAGGATCGGCAGGAGGGCCCGGGCCCGCTGGACCAGGTTGCCCCGCCCGAACTCCGCCCCGCGGGCCATCTGCGCCTTCATGATGCGCTCCGCCTCCTCCAGGAGCGTGGGGATGAAGCGCAGGGCGATGGACATCATCATCGCCAGCTCGTGGCCGGGCACGCCCACCCGGCGGAAGGGGCGCAGCAGCCGCTCCATCCCGTCGGTCAGCTCCATGGGCGAGGTCGTGTAGGTGAAGAGCGAGGTGACGACGACCAGGAGGAGCAGGCGCAGCCCCACGAAGACGGCCCGCGTGACCGCCTCGACGGTGAGCACCACCGGCCCCATCCGCAGGAGCACCCGGCTCCCCGTCGTCCCGCTGAAGAGCAGGTTGAGCAAGACGGTGAGGAGGAGCAGGAAGAGCACCGGGCGCAAGCCGGCCAGCACGGTGCGCGGCGGGATGCGGCTCACCAGGATGAGCCCCGCCACGACCGCGGCGAAGAGGGCGTGGCCGAGGAAGGTCCCCACCAGGAAGACCGCCACCGTGAGCACCGTCGTGGCCAGGATCTTCGTGCGCGGGTCGAGGCGGTGCACCGCGCTGTCGCGCGGCAGGTACTGGCCGATGGGCACGGCGCGCAGGGCCACTAGCGCTCCTCCTCCCCCGGCGCGGGCGGGGTCCCCAGCACCCGCAGGATCTCGTCGCGCGCCTCGGCCACGGTGAGGGCGTCGACGCGCACGGCCAGCCCGCGCCGCCGCAACCCCCGCAGGACCTGCGCCGGCTGGGGGATGTCCAGGTCGAGAGCCACCAGCTCGTCCGCGCGGGCGAAGACCTCCCGCGTCGGGCCGTCCATCACCACCTGCCCCGCCGCCAGCACCACCACCCGCTCGGTCAGGCGGGCCACCTCGTCCATGTTGTGGGTGATGAGGACCAGGGTGAGGCCGCGGCGCCGGTGCAGGGCCTCCACCAGGTCGAGCAGCTCCGCCTTCCCCTGCGGGTCGAGCCCGGCCGTGGGCTCGTCCAGGATGAGCGTCTGCGGCTCCATGGCCAGCACCCCGGCCAGCGCCACGCGGCGCATCTCCCCGCCGGAGAGGGCGAAGGGGGAGCGGGGACCGAAGACCGCCGGGTCGAGGCCCACGAGGCGCAGGGCCTCCGCGGCCCGCGCCCGGGCCTCATCGGGCGCGAGCCCCAGGTTGCGCGGGCCGAAGGCCACGTCCTCCAGGACCGTCTCCTCGAAGAGCTGGTACTCCGGGTACTGGAAGAGCAGGGCCACCCGCTGGCGGATGCGCCGCTGCTGCACCTCCGGCGCAAAGATGTCCACGCCGTCCACCTCGACGCGCCCCCGGGTGGGGCGGATGAGGGCGTTGAAGGTCTGGACGAGCGTGGACTTCCCCGAGCCGGTAGGGCCGATGAGGCCCAGGCGCTGCCCGTCGGGGATCTCCAGGGAGATCCCCCGCAACGCCTCGGTAGCCATGGGGGTGCCGGCCAGGTAGGTGTGGTGGACGTCGACGACGCGGATCACGCCGGCGCGCGCCCCGCCCGCTCCGCCGCCGCCGCCAGGGCGGCCACCAGCTCCTCCACGGTAAGGGGCGGCCCGTCCAGCGCCACCCCCGCGGCGCGCAGCGCCCAGCCCAGCTCCAGGACGGGTGGGGGGACCAGCCGCAGCCGCCGCAGCGCCTCGGGGTCGGCGAAGACCTCGCGCGGGGGACCGGCGCGCGCGATGCGCCCCCCGTCCAGGACCACGACCCGGTCCGCCCGCACCGCCTCCTCCATGTGGTGGGTGATGTGCACGACTGCGATCCCGGCCGCCTCCCGCAGGCGGCGCACCGTGGCCAGGACCTCGGCCCGCCCCCGCGGGTCGAGCATGGCGGTGGCCTCATCCAGCACGATGCACTGGGGCCGCATAGCCAGAATCCCGGCGATGGCCACGCGCTGCTTCTGGCCGCCGGAGAGGAGGTGAGGCGCGTGGCGCCGGTAGGGGAGCATCTCCACGACGCGCAGGGCCTCGTCGACCCGCCGCCGGATCTCCGCCGGGGGGAGCCCGAGGTTCTCGGGGCCGAAGGCCACGTCCTCCTCCACGACCGTGGCCACGAGCTGGTTGTCAGGATTCTGGAAGACGAGCCCCACGCGCTGCCGGACGGCCCACACCGTCTCCGGGTCCCGCGTGTCGAGCCCATCTACCACCACGCGCCCGGCGGTGGGGCGCAGCAGCGCGTTCAGGCAGCGGGCCAGGGTGGACTTGCCGGAGCCGTTGGGCCCGACCACGGCGAGGTACTCCCCCCGCCGCACCGTGAGGGAGACCCCGGCCAGGGCCGGACGCGCCTCGGGCGTGCCCGCATGGTAGGTGTAGACGAGGTCCTCGACCTCGATGAGGGGAGGCTCAGCGCTCAGGGTGCGGGCCTCCGGCCCCCGCTGCGGCTACTTCGGGACCAGCTCCACCACCGCCAGGGGGGCGTTGTCCCCGCGGCGGGTGCGCGTCCGTACCACGCGCGTGTACCCGCCCCGGGCGGCCGAATAGCGGGGGGCGACCTCGCTGAAGAGGCGGCGCAGGGCCTGCGGGTCGGTGAGGATGCGGCGGGCCTGCCGCCGGGCGTGGAGATCGCCCCGGGCGGCCAGGGCGATGAGGCTGTCGGCGATCTTCTTCGTCTCCTTCGCCTTGGCCACCGTGGTCTCGACGCGCTCGTGCAGGATCAGGGCGCCGACGAGCTGGCGGAAGAGCGCCGCCCGCTCCCCCGTGTCCCGGCCCAGCTTCCGTCCCTTGGCCCCCCAGCCCATCCTCCCAACCTCCACGCCGCCGTGCGGCTACTCCCGCTGCCGGAGCGACAGCCCGATGGCCGCCAGCTTCTCCTTGACCTCGTCCAGCGACTTCCGCCCGAAGTTCTTGACGTTCACGACCTCCTCCTCGGTGCGGGAGGCCAGGTCCCCCACGGTGTTGATGCCGGCGCGCTTGAGGCAGTTGTAGGGACGGACGGAGAGGTCGAGCTCCTCGATGGGCATGCTGTAGAGGCGGGCCAGCTCGCTGTCGCTGCCGGCGTCGCCGCCGGCCCCGCCCTCCTCGTCGGCCAGGCCGGCGAAGAGCTTGAAGAAGTCGATCAGGATGCGGGCGGCCTGCTGCACCGCCTCCTCCGGGCGGACCGAGCCGTCGGTCCAGACCTCCAGGACCAGCCGGTCGAAGTCGGTGGCCTGCCCGACGCGGGTGTCCTCGACGACGTAGTTCACCTTCTGCACCGGGGAGAAGATGGAGTCCACCGGGATGACGCCGATGACGTGCTCGCTCTTGCGGTGGCGCTCCGCCGGGACGTAGCCCTTGCCGCGCTCGACCATGATCTCCATGGCCAGGCGGGCGTCCCGCCGGTCCAGCGTGGCCAGGTGCAGGTCCGGGTTGAGGATCTCCACCTCGCTGTCGGCCTGGATGTCCCCGGCGGTCACGTCCCGCTTACCCGTCACCTCCAGGCGGAGGAGCTTGGGCTTGTCCGTGTGCAGCCGCAGCGTCAGCTCCTTGAGGTTGAGGATGATCTGCGTGACGTCCTCGACGACGCCCGGCACCGTGGTGAACTCGTGCAGCACGCCCTCGATCTTCACCGAGGTGACGGCCGCGCCGGAGATGGAGGAGAGGAGCACCCGGCGCAGGGCGTTGCCCAGGGTGACGCCGAAGCCACGCTCCAGCGGCTCCACGACGAACTTGCCGTAGGTGTCCGAGAGCTCGGCGTACTCCACCTTCGGCTTGGTCGGCACGTCCCAGATCGATGCGATGCTCATGCCTGCCTCCCCCGCTCGGTGCGGCGGCCGGGGCTGGCGCCCGCCCCGCTCACCGCGAGTAGTACTCGACGATCAGCTGCTCCTGGACCGGCACGTCGATCTCTTCCCGCGCCGGCAGCGCCAGCACGCGCCCCTCCAGCCGCTCCGGGTGCCACTCGAGCCAGGAGGGGACCGGCCGGGTGAGGGCGGCGGTCAGCTCCTTGATGCGCGGGTGCTCCCGCCCGGAGGGGGTCAGCCCCACCACCTCGCCGGGGCGGACCTGGTAGGAGGGGATCGTCACCTTCCGGCCGTTCACGGCGATGTGCCCGTGGGCGACCAGCTGGCGCGCCTCCTTGCGGGAGGCGGCCACGCCCAGGCGGTAGACCACGTTGTCCAGCCGCGTCTCCAGCAGCTGGAGCAGCCGAGTGCCCGTAACCCCCTTGGCCCGGGCCGCCTGCTGGAAGTAGTTCTTGAACTGCGTCTCCAGCACGCCGTAGATGCGGCGCAGCTTCTGCTTCTCCCGCAGCCGGATGCCGAACTCGCTGGGCTTGCGCCGGCTGGGCCCGTGCATTCCTGGCGGCGTGGGCCGCTTGTGCACCGGGCACTTCTCCGTGTAGCACTTCTCGCCCTTGAGGTAGAGCTTCATCCCCTCCCGGCGGCAGAGGCGGCAGACCGAGCCCGTGTACCGTCCCATGGCGCTATACCCGCCGGCGCTTGGGCGGCCGGCAGCCGTCGTGCGGGATGGGGGTGACGTCCTTGATCAGGCTGACCTCCAGCCCGGCGGCCTGGAGGGAGCGGATGGCCGCCTCGCGCCCGGCCCCCGGCCCGCGCACGTAGACCTCCACCTGCCGCACCCCGTGCTCCATGGCCTTGCGCGCCGCTGACTCGGCGGCGAGCCCTGCGGCGAAGGGCGTCCCCTTGCGGGACCCCTTGAACCCCGCGGTCCCGGCGCTGGCCCAGGCCAGCACCTGCCCCTGGGGGTCGGTGATGGTCACGATGGTGTTGTTGAAGGTCGACTGGATGTGCGCGACGCCCGCCGGGACGTGCTTGCGCTCCTTGCGTCGACCGCGTGGCTTCTTCGTCATCCGCTCCTCCTCACCTCACGCTCCCGCCCGTGGGCGGCCCCTCACGCTCCCCGGCCCTGGACAGCCCACACCGCGCGCTGGTCGCCCGTGGGCGGGCCACCGCGCCGGCGCCGTCAGCGCCCCAGCCCGGTGGGGCTGGCCGCCTTGCGCCGCCCGGCCACCGTCTTCTTGGGGCCCTTGCGCGTGCGCGCGTTGGTCCGCGTCCGCTGCCCCCGCACGGGGAGGCCGCGGCGGTGGCGCAGGCCCCGGTAGGAGCCGATCTCCACCAGGCGGCGGATGTCCATGGCCACGTCGCGGCGCAGGTCCCCCTCGACCTTGAAGTGCCGGTCGATGTACTCGCGCAGCCGCGTGACCTCGTCCTCGCTCAGGTTGCGCACCCGGGTGTCCGGGTTGACCCCGGTCGCCGCCAGGATCTGGCGGGCCCGGCTCAGCCCGATCCCGTAGATGTACGTCAGGGCCACCTCCACCCGCTTGTCCCGCGGCAGGTCCACCCCCGCGATCCGTGCCATGGCTCCTCCGCTCCCTCCTCGCGCTGGCCTCCCGGGCCGCAGGCGCCCCGGCCCGGCTCCTCCCGCCGTGCCGACGGTCCCGGCGGCGCGATCACCCCTGCTTCTGCTTGTGCTTCGGGTTCTCGCAGATGACGAGAACGCGCCGGCCGCGCCTGACGACCTTGCACTTCTCGCACATCCGCCGCACCGATGCCCGCACCTTCATGTCGCTCCCTCCGCCCGGACCCCGCCCGAATGCCCTCACACCGCCACGCCCGCCGACCTCCCCGGGCCCCGTCCGTCCGGCAGGGGTGACGGCGGCCGCCGTCACCGATAGCGATAGGTGATCCGCCCGCGCGACGGGTCGTAGGGGGAGAGCTCCACCTTCACCCGGTCCCCCGGCAGGATGCGGATGAAGTTGATCCGCATCTTGCCGGAGATGTGCGCCAGGACCTTGTGCCCCGTGGGCAGCTCCACCCGGAACATCGCGTTGGGCAGGACCTCCGAGACCGTCCCCTCGACCTCGATCAGATCCTTCTTGGCCATCCGGCCTCCCCGGCGGCCCTCACGGCCGCGGCCCCTCCCCGCCCCGCGCCGTCCGCCCCGGCGTCCCGCCGGTGGGCGCGGGCGGCGCCAGCCGTTCCAGCGCGCTCCGGACCTCCTCGTCCCGCAACGGCTGCCCCGCCCGCAGCTTCTCGACGAGGTCCGGCGCCGGCCCGTGCAGGATCAGGTGACGCACGTTCTTCTTCTTCGGCCGGTCCATCCCCCGGCGCTGCCCGTCCGCCACCAGGACCATGTCGGCGCCCGCGGTGCCCACGACGACGTAGGTCCGGCCCCGGTCGCGGCCGGCCCGCGAGGTTACCACCTGCCCCAGTAGCTCCTCCTGCGCCATCTCGACACGAACTTATAGTATACGCGCCTGCGCGACGGGCGTCCAGGTGAGGACGTCGGGCCCGTCCGCCCCCACCGCCACGGTGTGCTCGAAGTGGGCGGAGCGGCGGCGGTCCCGCGTCCGCACCGTCCACCCGTCCCGGGCCAGCCGCACCTCGGCCGTCCCCGCGTTCACCATGGGCTCGACGGCCAGCGTCATCCCCCGGCGCAGCCGCAGCCCCGTCCCCGGGGTGCCGTAGTTGGGCACCTGGGGCTCCTCGTGGAGGGCGCGCCCGATCCCGTGCCCGGCGAAGTCCCGCACCACGGCGAACCCGGCCGCTTCCACCACCTGCTGGATGGCGAACCCCAGGTCCCCCAGGGTGCGCCCCTCCCGGGCCTCCCGGATGCCCGCCCACAGCGCCTCCTCCGCCACCGCCAGGAGCCGGGCGGTGAGGCGGTCGATCTCCCCCACCGCCACGGTGCGGGCCACGTCGCCGTGGAACCCGTCCAGCAGCACCCCCAGGTCGATGGAGACGATCGACCCCTCGCGCAGCGGGGTGCGGTCGGGGATCCCGTGGACCACCTCGTCGTCGACCGAGAGGCAGATGGAGGCCGGGAACCCCCGGTAGTGCTTGAAGGAGGGGACCCCGCCGTGGTCGCGGATGAAGGTCTCGGCCAGGCGGTCGAGGGCCTCCCCGGTGATCCCCGGCCGGACCGCCCGCGCCACCTCGTCCAGCGCGGCCGCCGCCAGCTGGCCGGCCCGGCGCATCCGCTCGATCTCCTCCGGCGTCTTCAGGATCACCATGACCCGGCCGGTCTCACTCCCGCCCCCCGGCCGGCAGGCCGGCGTCGGACGGCGCCCGCAGGACCCGCTCCAGGCGGGCGTAGACCTCTTCCACCTCGCCTTCGGCGTCCAGGGCCGCATAGACGCTGCGCGCCCGGTAGAAGTCCACCACCGGGGTGGTCTGCTGGCGGTAGACCTCCACCCGCCGTCGCACCGCCTCGGGCCGGTCGTCCTCCCGCTGGTAGAGCGGGCTCCCGTCGACGTCGCACACGCCGGGGACGCGCGGCGGCCGGAACGCAACGTGGTAGATGTGGCCGGCCGCCCGGCACACCCGGCGCCCGCTCACCCGCTCCACCAGCGTCTCCTCGCGCACCAGGAACTCCACCACCCGGTCGATCCGCCGCCCCTGCCGGGCCAGCGCCCGCTCCAGCGCCTCCGCCTGCGGGATGGTGCGGGGGAAGCCGTCCAGGATAAAGCCCGCACGCGCGTCCGGCTGGGCCAGGCGCTCCTCGACGATGCCGATCATCACCTCGTCGGGCACCAGCTCGCCCGCGTCCATGTAGCGGCGGGCCTCCAGGCCGAGCGGCGTCCCCGCCGCCGCCGCCTCCCGCAGCATGTCCCCCGTGGCGATGTGCGGGATCCCCCAGCGGGCCGCCACGAGGCGCGCCTGGGTCCCCTTGCCGGCGCCGTGCGGGCCGATGACGATGACGTTCACGCGCGGGACCCGGCGGGCACCGCGGGCGGGGCCGTCACCGCATGAACCCTTCGTAGTGGCGCATGAGCACGTAGGCCTCGATCTGCTTCATCGTCTCCAGGGCCACGCCGACGACGATGAGGAGCGAGGTCCCGGCCAGGTAGAAGGTCAGGGCGCCCTGCCCTTGGGAGAGGTAGATGGGGAGGACGGCGATGACGGCCAGGATGAGCGCCCCCACGAAGGTCAGGCGCTCGGTGACGCGCGCCAGGTACTCGCTGGTGGGCCGCCCCGGGCGGATGCCCGGGATGAACCCGCCGTACTTCTTGATGTTGTTGGCGATGTCGTTGGGGTCGAAGGAGACCGCCGTGTAGAAGTACGTGAAGACGATGATCAGCACGAAGTAGAGCAGGTCGCCCAGCCAGAAGCCGGGGAGGATCATCTGGGCGTAGCGGCGCAGCCACTCGTAGGGCGTGAACTGGGCGATGGTCTGGGGGAACTGCAGCACGGAGATGGCGAAGATGATCGGGATCACGCCGGCCTGGATGAGCCGCATGGGCAGGTGGGTGGACTGCCCGCCGTAGACGCGCCGCCCCACCACCCGCTTGGCGTACTGGACGGGGATGCGGCGCACCGCCTGGGTGATGGCCACCACGGCCACGATGGAGACCACCACGATGGCGATGTCCAGGAGGAAGGCGTACCAGGGGATCTCCCCCACGCGGACCAGCGCGATGGTGCGGCCGATGCGGTCGGGCAGGCGGGCCACGATCCCCCCGAAGATGATCAGGGAGACCCCGTTGCCCACCCCGTACTCGGTCATGATCTCCCCCATCCAGGTGAGCAGCATCGTCCCGGCCACCAGCGTGATGACGATGGTCCCCAGCGTCAGCGGCCGGGCGTCCGGGACGGCGCCCTGGCTCCGGATGAGGAAGAGCTGGCCGATGCCCTGCAGCACCGCCAGGACGACGGTGAGGTAGCGGGTGTAGTAGCCCAGCTTGCGCCGCCCCGCCTCCCCCTCCTCCTGCGCCAGCTCCTTCAGGCGGGGGAAGACCACCTGGAGGAGGCTCATGATGATGGAGGCGGTGATGTAGGGGAAGACCCCCAGGGCGAAGAGGGCGAAGTTCGATAGGGCGCCGCCCACGAAGAGGTCGAAGAAGGAGAAGAGGCTGCCCTGCTGGCGGAAGAGGCGCTCCAGCGCCCGCACGTCCACGCCGGGGACGGGCAGGTGGGCGCCCAGGCGGTAGAGCACCAGCATCACCGCCGTGAAGAGGAGCCGTCGGCGCAGGTCGGGGATGCGCAGCGGGTTGCTCAGCGAGCGGACCTGGGCGACCGCCATCAGCGCGCTCCCTCCCGCCGCCGGCCGGCTACCTCCACCCGACCCCCCGCCGCCTCGATGGCGGCGCGCGCGCCTCGGGTCACCCCCGCCACGCGCACCACCAAGGGGTGGGGGAGCGGCCCGCGGCCGATGACGCGCACCGGCCCGCGGTCCACCAGCCCCGCCTCGCGGAGCGCGGCCTCGGTGACCTCACTCCCGGCGGGGAAGCGCGCCAGTGCGCGCACCTGGACTTCGGCCGGCCGCCGCCGCGGTGGGCCGCCGGTCATGACGCTGCCGCCGGCGCGCACCCCGCGGCGGAAGGGCAGGCGCTTGGCCAGGGGCGTCTGGCCGCCCTCGAACCCGGGCCGGGGACCGGACCCGGAGCGGGCGCGCTGCCCCTTGCGGCCGCGCCCGGCGTAGACCCCGCGGCCCGAGCCCAGGCCGCGGCCCACGCGCCGCCGCCGTCGCCGGGCCCCGGGCGCCGGTGTGAGCGTGTCGCTGCGGATCGCCATGATCGCCTCGCTGGTCCTCCCGCGCTACCGTACCAGGGCCTCGCGCCGCCGGCGCGGCACCAGCTCCTCGACGCGCTTGCCGCGGATGGCCGCGACCTCCTCGGGGCGGCGCAGCTCCAGCAGCCCGGCCACGGTGGCCCGGGCCTGGTTGATGGGATTGCTCGAGCCGAGCGACTTCGTCAGGATGTCCTTGATCCCGGCCGCCTCCAGGACGGCGCGCACCGGTCCGCCGGCGATGACCCCGGTCCCCTCGGAGGCGGGCTTGAGCAGCACCCGCGCCGCCCCGTACCGGCCGATGACCTCGTGGGGGATGGTCGTCCCCATGCGCGGGACCTCGAACAGGTGCTTCTTGGCGTCCTCGACCGCCTTGCGGATGGCGTCGGGGACCTCGGCCGCCTTCCCCAGCCCCACCCCGGCGTGCCCCTGCTCGTCCCCCACGACCACCAGCGCGCTGAAGTTGAAGCGCTTCGCCCCCTTGGTGACCTTGGCGACGCGGTTGATCCACACCGTCTTCTCGGTGGTCAGGGTAACGCTCTCCGGGTCGATCCGCCCTCTGGCCATGCCGCCTCCTGTGCCGGGACCTCCAGCGCTAGAACTCCAGCCCGCCCTCGCGGGCCCCTTCGGCGAGCGCCCGCACCCGCCCGTGGTAGAGGTAGCCGCCGCGGTCGAAGACGACCCGGCGGATCCCCTTGGCCTGCGCCCGCCGCGCCACCAGCAGGCCCACCAGGCGGCTGGCCTCGCTCTTGCGCTTGCCCCGCACCTCGCCCCGGATCTCGGGGTCGAGGGTCGAGGCCGCCGCGAGCGTCCGTCCGGTGGTGTCGTCCACCACCTGGGCGTAGATGTGCGCCAGGCTGCGGAAGACCGAGAGCCGGGGGCGCTCCGGCGTCCCGTGCACCCGCTGGCGCACGCGCCGGTGACGTCGCTGGCGCAGCACGTTGCGATCCTGACGCTTGATCATCCTCTGCCACTCCCTGCCGCACCGCCCGTCCCCGGGCCGGTGCCCCTACGCCTTGCCGGCCGCGCGCCCGGCCTTCCCCGGCTTCAGCTTGACGCGCTCGCCCAGGTAGCGGATCCCCTTGCCCTTGTAGGCGTCGGGGGGCCGGACGGCGCGGACCCGCGCGGCCACCTGGCCCACCAGCTCCCGGTCGATGCCGCTCACCACCACCCGGTTGGGGGCGGGGACCTCGAAGGTGATCCCGGGCGGCGGCGCGATCTCCACCGGGTGGGAGAACCCCACCTGCAGGACCAGCCGGTCGCCCTGACGCGCCGCGCGGTAGCCGACGCCGTGGATCTCCAGCTCCACGCGGTAGCCCTCCGTCACCCCGCGCACCATGTTGGCCAGCAAGGCCCGGGTGAGGCCGTGGAGGGCGCGGTGGTGGCGCTGGTCGGTCGGGCGGCGCACGAGCAGCGTCCCGTCCTGCACCTCCACCTGCAGGTCCGGGTGCACCACCCGCTCCAGCGCACCCCGCGGCCCCTGCACCGCCACCCGCTGGCCGGTCACCGTGACCTGGACGCCGGGCGGCAGGGGAATCGGAGCCTTGCCGATGCGTGACATCGCCACCTCCTACCAGACGTAGGCCAGGACCTCGCCCCCGACGCCCTGCCGCCGGGCCTCGCGGTCGGTCATCAGCCCGCGGGAGGTGGAGAGGATGGCCACCCCCAGCCCGCCGCGCACCCGGGGGATCTCGGTGCGGCGCCGGTAGATGCGCAGCCCCGGCCGGCTCACCCGTCGGATGCCGGTCAGCACCGGCTCGCGCTGCGGGCCGTACCGCAGCACGATCCGCAGTACCGGCTGCGGGCGGCGGTCGATCTGCTGGACGTCGGCGATGAACCCCTCCTGCTTGAGGATGCGGGCGATCTCCAGCTTCAGCCGGCTGGCCGGCACGTCCACGAACTCGTGCCGGGCCCGGCTGGCGTTGCGCAGTCGGGTCAGCATGTCTGCGATGGTGTCGGTGACCACTCCGCCCACGGCCCTGCCTCCTCGTCCGCCACGCCCTGCGCGCCTCCTCACCAGCTCGCCTTCACCAGGCCGGGGATCTCGCCCCGGTGGGCCAGCTCGCGCAGGCAGATGCGGCACAGGCCGAAGCGGCGGAAGACCGCCCGGGGCCGCCCGCAGCGCAGGCAGCGCGAGTAGGCCCGCACCCGGAACTTCGGCGTGCGCCGCCACTTGTTCAGCAGTGCCTTCTTGGCCATCCCGCCTCCTCGCCTCCGCCTACGCCGCCCCGGCCGGCGCCGCCTCCCGCAGCGGGAGGCCCAACAGGCGCAGCAGCTCGCGCGCCTCCTCGTCGGTCCGTGCCGTCGTGACGATGGTGATGTCCATCCCCCGGATCCGGTCGACCTTGTCGTAGTCGATCTCCGGGAAGATGAGCTGCTCGCGCACCCCCAGGTTGAGGTTCCCGCGGCCGTCGAAGGCCCGCTCCGAGACGCCCTTGAAGTCCTTGATCCGCGGCAGCGCCACGTTGAAGAGCTTGTCCAGGAACTCGTACATCCGGTCCCCGCGCAGGGTGACCTTGGCCCCGATGGGCATCCCGGCCCGCAGCTTAAAGGCGGCGATGGACTTCCGGGCGCGGGTCACCAGCGGGCGCTGCCCGGTGATGGTGGCCAGCTCCTCCACCGCCTTGTCGATCTGCCGCGGGTCCTGCACCGCCTCCCCGACGCGCATGTTCACCACGACCTTCTCGACGCGGGGCACCTCCATGACGTTGCGGTAGCCGAAGCGCTCGCGCAGCCGGGGGACGACCTCCTGCCGGTACCGGAGCTTCAACCGTGCCGCCATGTCCCTCACCCGATCTGCTCGCCGCAGCGGCGGCAGACCCGCACCTTCACACCCTCGGCGGTCACGGTGTGGCCGAAGCGCACCGCCTCCCCGCAGCGCGGGCAGACGAGCATGACCTTGCTGCTGGGGATCGGCGCCTCCTTCTCCAGGATGCCGCCCTGCGGATGCTTCGGGGAGGGCTTGGCGTGGCGCTTGACCACGTTCACGCCCTCGACGATGATCCGCCCGACGTCCGGGAAGACCTTGAGGACCTTCCCGCGCTTGCCCCGGTACCTGCCGCCCACCACCTCGACCATGTCGCCCCGGCGTACGTGCACGCGGCGGCGGGCCACCGGCGTCGCCATGGCCTCAGAGCACCTCCGGCGCCAGCGAGATGATCTTGGTGAACTGCCGCTCCCGCAGCTCCCGGGCCACCGGACCGAAGATCCGGGTCCCGCGCGGGTTCTGCCCGTCGGGGGTGAGCAGGACGGCGGCGTTGTCGTCGAACCGGATGTAGGAGCCGTCCGGCCGGCGCACCTCCTTGGTCGTGCGCACCACCACCGCCTTCACCACGTCCCCCTTCTTGACGGGGCTGTTGGGGATGGCCTGCTTGACGCTCCCCACGACGACGTCGCCCACCGTGGCGTAGCGCCGCCGCCCCCCGCCGAGCACCCGGATGACCAGGAGCTCGCGGGCTCCCGTGTTGTCCGCCACCTTCAGGCGGCTCTGCTGCTGGATCATCGCTCCGTCCTCCGTCCCTCCTCGGCGCCCGAGCCGGCCGCCCGGCGCCGCGCCGCCCGGCCGGCCGGGACCGGCTCCTCCAGGGCCAGGGCGCCCGCCTCCCCCGCCTCCAGGCGCGCCCGCTCCAGGACCCGCACGATGCGCCAGCGCTTCTCCTTGCTGAGCGGCCGCGTCTCGGCGATGAGGACGACGTCGCCGACCCGGGTCGCGTTCGTCTCGTCGTGCGCTTTGTACCGCCGGACGTGGCGCACCGCCTTCTCGTAGAGCGGGTGGCGCCGGAGCGCCTCCACCTGGACCACTCGGGTCTTGTCCATGCGGTCGCTGACCACGACCCCGGTCAGCTCCTTGCGCCGGTGCGCCCGCTCGGCCATCTACGCCCGCACTCCCTTCTCGGCCAGCACCTGCAGCATGCGGGCCACGTCCCGTCGCAGCTCGCGGATCCGGCCGGTGTTGCGCTGCGGCCCCACCTTGAGGCGCAGCGTGAACAGCTCCTTGCGGGCATCCGCCAGGCGCCGCTGCAGCTCCTCCACCGTCAGCTCGCGCAGCTCCGCGGCGCGCGCCATCACGCCATCACCTCGGGGCGGGTGAGGAACTTCGTCTTGATGGGCAGCTTGTGCCCCGCCAGTGTCATGGCCTCCCGGGCCACCGCCTCCTCCACCCCCGCCAGCTCGAAGATGATCCGGCCGGGCTTCACCACCGCCACCCACAGCTCCGGGTTGCCCTTACCGCCGCCCATGCGGGTCTCCGCCGGCTTCTTCGTCACCGGCTTGTCCGGGAAGACCCGGATCCACAGCTTCCCGCCCCGCTTGATGAAGCGGGTGATGGCCCGCCGGGCCGCCTCGATCTGGGCGCTGGTCAGCCAGGCCGGCTCGAGCGCCTGCAGGGCGTACTCCCCGAAGGCGATGCTCGACCCCGCCGTGGCCACCCCGCGGCGCGTGCCCCGGTGGGCCTTGCGGTACTTGGTCCGCTTCGGCATCAACATGGCCGGCCTACGGCTCCTCCCGGCGGCGCACCGCCACCGGTTCGCTCCGCGAGGGAATGACGGTGGGCTCGCCCGTGCCATTCCCGGCCGGCAGGGCGGGCGCCGGCCGGGGGGGCCGTCGCAGCTCCAGCTCCCCGCGCCGGGGCTCCGGGAGGATGTCCCCCCGGTAGATCCACACCTTGACCCCGATCCGCCCGTAGGTGGTGAGCGCCTCCGCCACCCCGAAGTCGATGTCGGCGCGCAGCGTGTGCAGGGGCACGCGCCCCTCCCGGTACCACTCGTAGCGGGCGATCTCCGCCCCGGCCAGCCGGCCGGAGGCGGCGATGCGGATCCCCTTCGCCCCGGCCCGCAGGCTGCGCTGCACGGCCTGCTTCATGGCCCGCCGGTAGGCGATGCGCCGCTCCAGCTGCTGCGCCACGTTCTCGGCCACCAGCTGGGCCTCGAGCTCCGGCCGGCGGATCTCCTGCACCGAGAGCTGGATGGCCTTGCCGGTCAGGGCCTCCAGCTCCTTCTTCAGGGCCTCGATCCCCGTCCCCCCGCGGCCGATGATGATCCCCGGCCGGGCGGCATGGATGGTCACGCGGACGCGGTTGGCCGCCCGCTCGATCTCGATGCGGGAGATCCCCGCCCGGTGGAGCTTCTGCTTGATGGCCGTCCGGATCTGCTGGTCCTCCTGGATCAGCGGCGCCATGCGCCGGGCGTACCAGCGCGACTCCCAGTCCCGGATGATCCCGACCCGCAGACCGACCGGATGGATCTTCTGCCCCACGCGCACACCTCCGGGGCGCCCGCGCCCCTCAGCGGGCCGGCGCCCGCCGCTCGTCGACCTCCACGGTCACATGGCTGCTGCGGCGGACGATGACGTCCGCCCGCCCCCGCGCCCGCGGCATCAGCCGCTTCAGGGAGGGGCCGGTGTCGGCGTAGGCCCGCGTGACCACCAGGTCGTCGCGGGCCAGCTCGGCGTTGTGCTCGGCGTTGGCCACCGCCGAGCGCAGGACTTTGGCCAGCACCCGCGCGGCGCGCTGGGGCAGCACCTGCAGCCGGGCCTCCGCCTCGCGCACCGGCAGGCCCCGGATGAGCGCCGCCACCCGCTGCACCTTCCGCGGGGAGATGCGCACGTACCTGGCCGTGGCCCGAACGCCCATGGCCCCTACCCCTTCACCGTCGTGGTCCGCTCCGCTCCGCCGCCGGCCCCGTGGCCGCGGAAAGTGCGGGTGGGGGCGAACTCCCCCAGCTTGTGCCCCACCATCTGCTCGGTGATGTAGATGGGCACGTGCTTGCGCCCGTCGTAGACGGCGATGGTGTGCCCCACGAACTCCGGCAGGATGGTGGAGCGCCGGGACCAGGTCTTGATCACCCGCCGCTCCCGGGTGCGGTTCAGCTCCCGCACCTTCTCCAGGAGGTGGGCGTCCACGAACGGCCCCTTCTTCTTCGACCGCCCCATGACGCTAGCCGCCTTGCTTCGTCCGACGCTTCACGATGAACTTGTCGCTGGGCTTGCGCCGGCGGGTCTTCGCCCCCAGCGTCGGCTTCCCCCAGGGGCTGACCGGCCCGGGCATCCCGATGGGGGAGCGCCCTTCGCCGCCCCCGTGGGGGTGGCTGGCCGGGTCCATGGCCACGCCACGCACCGCCGGTCGCCAGCCCAGCCAGCGCTTGCGCCCGGCCTTGCCGAGCTTGATCGCCTCGTGCTCGACGTTGCCCACCTGGCCCACCGTGGCCTTGCACTCCAGGGAGACCAGCCGCACCTCCCCCGAGGGGAGGCGCAGGTGGGCGTAGCCCCCCTCCTTGGCCATCACCTGGGCCCCGCCCCCCGCAGCCCGCACGAGCTGACCGCCGCGGCCCGGCTCCAGCTCGATGTTGTGCACCACCGTCCCCGTGGGGATCTCCCGCAGCGGCAGGGCGTTCCCGGGGCGGATCTCCGCCCCCGGCCCCGACGTGACCTGGTCCCCCACCTGCAGCCCCACCGGGGCGAGGATGTACCGCTTCTCCCCGTCGGCGTAGTGGAGCAGGGCGATCCGCGCGGAGCGGTTCGGGTCGTACTCGATGGCGGCGACGCGGGCGGGGACGCCGTCCTTGTCCCGCTTGAAGTCGATCACGCGGTACAGTCGCTTGTGGCCCCCGCCGCGGTGGCGCACCGTCACCTTGCCCTGGGTGTTGCGCCCGGCCCGCTGCCGCAGCGGCTCCACCAGCGTCCGCTCGGGCTCGGTCTTCGTGATCTCCTCGAACGTCGAGACGGTCATGAACCGCCGCCCCGGCGTCGTCGGCTTGAACTTCTTGACGGCCATCGTCGCGCTCCTCGCGTGCTCCGACGAATCTCTCGCACCCGGCAGGGCCTGCCACCCCCGACTTCGTCGGGGCGGCGACTCAGGTCAGGCTCTCCAGGTCGATCTTCTCCCCTGGCGCCAGCGTGACCACCGCCTTCCGCCGCCCCGGCGCCCGGTAGACGTGCTGCCCGCGGCGCTTCTGCCGCCCGGGCAGGTTCACCACGTTCACTCGCACGACCCGCACGTTGAAGAGGCGCTCCACCGCCTGCCGGATGGCGATCTTGTCGGCCCCCGGGGCCACCTCAAAGGTGTACTTGCCGAGCTCGGTGCCCCGCAGGCTCTTCTCCGTCAGGATGGGCCGCCGGATGATCTCCCGCGCCTCAGCGGCCATCGGGCTCCCCTCCCCACAGCGCCGCCACGGCGCCCAGCGCCTCCCGGGTGAGGAGCACGTCCGGGTGCGTCACTAGGTCGTGCACGTTGAGCGTGCGCGCCGTCAGCACCGTTACCCCGGGGAGGTTGGCCGCGGCCCGCACCACGATGGGGTCGTGGCGCTCGGTCACCAGCAGGACCTTGCGGCCGGCCAGCCCCAGGCGCTCCAGGAACCCGGCCAGCTCCCGCGTCCGCCCCCCGGCCAGGGGGAGCCCGTCCACCACGGTCAGGCGTCCCTCCCGCGCCCGGTCGGCCAGGACCGACCGCACCGCCAGCCGGCGCACCCGCCGCGGCAGCGGGTAGGCGTAGTCGCGCGGCTTCGGCCCGAAGGTGATCCCGCCGCCCACCCACAGCGGCGAGCGGCGGCTGCCGTGCCGCGCCCGCCCGGTCCCCTTCTGCCGCCAGGGCTTGCGGCCGCCGCCACGCACCTCGCCGCGCGTGCGGGTGCTGTGCGTCCCCAGGCGCCGCCGGGCCAGCTGCCAGGTGAGGACCTCGTGGACCACCGGCACGTTCGGGGTGATGCCGAAGACCGCCTCCGGGAGCTCCACCTCGCCCTGCCGCGTCCCGGTGGCGTCGTAGAGCGCTGCCCTGACCATCACCGCTGCTCCCGGCCGCGGGCCGCCCGCGCTCCGGGCTCCGCGGCCGCCCGGATCACCAGGAGGCTCCCCCGTACCCCGGGCACGGCGCCGCGCAGGTAGAGGAGGTGCCGCTCGGGGTCCACCTTCTCCACGCGCAGGCCCCGCACGGTCACGCGCTCCCCGCCGAACCGTCCCGGCATGCGCTTGCCGGGCCAGACGCGGCCGACGTCGGAGGAGCCGATCGACCCCACGGCGCGGTGCATGAGCGAGACGCCGTGGGAGTCGCGCTGCCCGGCGAAGCCGTGGCGCTTCATCGCCCCGGCGAAGCCGCGGCCGCGGCTCGTCCCGGTGACGTCCACGCGCTGACCGGGCGTGAAGACCTCCACGGTCACCACCTGCCCCGGCCGAACCTCCCCCGCCGGACCCCGCACCTCCCGGAGGACGCGCTGCGGCGGCACCTTCGCCCGGGCGAAGACGCCGCGCAGCGGCCGGGGGAGGCGGCGTTCCCGCGCGGCGCCGAAGCCCAGCTGGACCGCCTCGTAGCCGTCGCGCTCGACGGTCTTCACGTCGACGACGACGGCCGGACCCGCCTCCACCAGGGTCACGGGGATGCGCGTACCCCGCTCGTCGAAGAGCTCGGTCATGCCCAGTTTCCGTCCCAGGATCGCTGTCACAGCCTCCGTCCTCGCCCCTGGTGCTCCCGCACACGCGTTCACCATGCGAACGCGTATGGACTAGAGCTTGATCTCGATGTCCACCCCCGCCGGCAGGTCCAGGTGCATCAGGGCGTCCACCGTCTTCTGGGTGGGTTCGAGGATGTCGATGAGCCGCTTGTGCGTACGCAGCTCGAAGTGCTCCATCGACTCCTTGTCGATGTGCGGCCCCCGGATGACGGTGTAGACGCTCCGGTCGGTGGGCAGCGGCACCGGCCCGCTGATCCGCGCCCCGGTGCGGCGGACGGTCTCCACGATCTTCTCCGCCGACTGGTCGAGGACGCGGTGGTCGAAGGCCTTGAGCTTGATGCGGATCCGCTGCTTCATCTTGTTCCCGCCACCCGCCCCCAACCGCCTTCCAGGTCGCTGACGCGACGGCCCGCCGACGCGGCCGTTCCCGCCACCCGCCCCCGCCTCACTCCAGCACCTGGGTGACCACCCCGGCCCCCACCGTCCGCCCCCCCTCCCGGATCGCGAACCGCAGCCCCTCCTCCAGCGCCACCGGCGTGATCAGCCCCACCTCCAGGTTCACGTTGTCCCCCGGCATCACCATCTCCACCCCGTCCGGCAGC
>JAVHLY010000026.1 GCA_031081585.1 Armatimonadota bacterium | reverse complement strand
CTGCCCCCGGTCTCTTTGTCACCACCGCAGGCAGCACGACGCCCATGCCAACGAGATGCGGACAGCCCGTGGAAAATTGCTGCCCGCACCTGCTCCGGCTGGCTCCCGGGTGCCATCCCTTTGCCCCGCCCGCTGGGGGCAGCACGATGAAACAGGCCCGGGGGCAGGCGGGGGATTGAGGGAGCCGACGGACCACGCTTGCCGGGTCGACCAGCAGACGCTCGAGGCGCGCAATCCGCGCCCTCAGGGCACCCTCGTCCCCCTCACCGCCCCCCGGTCCGGTGACGTGAGCCTCAGCGACGTCGAAGCCGATACGTCGCTTGCGGCGCCCCGCCATGGACGTCTACGGACGAACGGCCGTCGGCCTGCCTTCTTCGGCCGCGTAGACCACCAGGAACTTCACAGGCGTCGTGCCCCGGTTCAGGCCGTTGTGCCAGGTGCCCATGGCTTCTACGTACCCCTGTCCGGCCTGGTACTGCCTGGGTGGATGGCCGTCCGTCTCCACCGTGAACGTCCCTTCGAGGACGTAGACAAAGGTGGGGACGGGATGGCGGTGCCGGCCGACCTCCCCTCCGGGCGCGAGTTCGATGAGGAACGCCCTCACCTCGTTCCGGAAGAGAGGGAAAAGGATCGGCTGCCCGATGGAGGTGGTCGTTGTCTGAAGCACCAGCGAGGATTTGAACCCTTGCTGAGCCCCCGCGCCGGGGCCCAGGACGAAAATGGACGTCATTACCAGTCCCACCAGTCCGAGCCTGATGTTGGTTCTCATGCTCTACCCCCCTTTGCCCCGATTTCGGCGGTTTCCTCACGCGCTGGCAGCGGGAGCGCGGCGGATCCCGCCGATCTGTTCCAGAATGGCCAGCAGATCCCAGTTGACCCAGGACTCGACGATCTGTTGGCCCTGGACGTGGTAGAAACCGCAGCAGGTGGCCGTCCACCGCTTCCCGGTGGGGGGCACGCCCTGAAACAGCCCATGGTGTGTTCCGCGGGCGAGCAGGCGCGCCCCAACGATGTTGGCCTCCGTCACGAGCAGGGTGGGCGTGACCTCGAGGTCTGGGAAGGCCTGGAGGAACGCCATCACCCGATGCCTGAGGATGGGGCTGCTGATCAGCTCGTTGGCGGCGTCGAGGTCCTTCCCGTTCAGGATCTCGTCGAGAAAGTGCTGGACGACTGTTCTGGGATCTCGCGACACCCTTCCCACCCCGCCCGGGTGCGTCCTCGACCCTGCGGTCGGACAGCGAGAGCGTACGCCGGGGAGTCCCCAGTTGAGTGAGGTTTCGATGAGATGCTGGTGAGAACTGCGGGCGGACGGAGTGGCCCGCGGGCGATCAAGCGAGCAGGTGACGCCAGTCCCGTCTGAGCCGGTACCCGACGCCGCGGACGGCCTCGATGACCTCGCCGCGGGTGCCCAGCTTGCGGCGAAGTGCACAGACGACCGCGTCGACGACGTTGCTTCCCCTGCTGAACTTGTATCCCCAGACCTCCTCCAGCAGCTCGGCCCGGGACACCGTCCTGCCCTCGGCGTCCAGGAGGGCCTTCAGCACCCCGAACTCCAGCTGTGTCAGGCGAATCTGCCGGCCGTCCAGGGTCAGTTCCCGGGCCCTTTCGTCAAGGGCCGGTCCCCTGTCGATGCCCGTCTCTGCCGCCACGAGGCCGGCCAGCCAGCTATCGACCGACCCGGGGCCGAAATCCAACACCAGATTGCTGGGATCGAGCTGCGGTGCCACAGCGAACGCTGGTCCCGCCCCAGGCACGGGCAGCGCGCGGAACCCCAGGGTTTCGAGGACCGGCCCCAGGGAAGGCAGGACTGGCCCCGCAGCGTACACCCGGCGCAGATGAGGTCGCAGCGCCATATACGTGCGCTTCACATCCAGCCAGCAGGCGGACCGGGACACGGAGGGACCACTGCCATGTTCCAGGTCGAGGAACTGCCGCAGCCCAATCACCGTCTGCCCTCGAGGGATCGGGTGATCCTGGAGATGCCTCCACCACTTCTGGACCACCGGATCGTCCCGAAGGAGCGGCGGCGCTATCGCGTTGACGTCGAGGAGGCAGTAGAAGGCGATGATCGTCCCGTCCCGGTCCCTGATCACGGAGAAGGCCGAGGGCAGGCGCCTCCACCAGGCCTCAAGCAGTGCCGCGGCCTCCGGTGGCTCGTGCCGCTGGAAGATCTGGCGGATGGCCGAGGCGTCCTCCTGCCTGGCCGGTTCGACGGCGAGCGGCTGCGCCTCGGTGGGGAAGAACGCCTCCCGGACGAGCGGGTTTTCGACCAGGTAGAGCATGTCGGCGGTATAGCGCCACAGGTCCGCGGCCGCCGCGCCGCTCGCCTCCTGACGGAGCTGACGCCACGCCGCCTTCCGGTACTGCCGGTGCCGCTCGGGATCAGTGGACCGCAAAAGGCTCGAGATGGCCTCCTGAACCGTTTCGTGCACGACCAATCCGTCATGCCGCATCTCGACGAAGGGCAGCGCCTGAAGGCGCTCGAGGGCGCTGTGCGGATCCACGTCAGGGAGGAGAGCCCGAAGGAGCGTGAGCGTCGTGCGCCGGACAACCGAGGACGCCGCCAACGCCTGTCGCGTCACCGCATCGGACACGTCGGCGAGGTAGACGCGCGTCAGTTCCTCCACGACGCGATGAGCAGCGAGATCCTCGGTGCCCAGATCCGGCCGTTCTGCGACGGCCCTGGCCGCCAGCTTGATGGCGAGTGGGTGTCCACGGACGAGCGGGAGCAGACGCCGGCCCATGGTCGGCGAAACGCCCGAGCGGATCAGGAGTTCGAGAGCTGCCCCCTGGGGAAGGGGGCCAACGGGCAGCACATCAACCAGACCCTCGAGTTCGGACGAGGCGAGCCAGGCGGCGACCGGCGGCTGGCGCCCGGACAGGATCAGGCGGACGTTGGTGGGCAATGACACCACGAACACCTGCCGCAGCCAGGTGTCCATCAGACGGAACACCTCGTAGTTGTCCAGCGTCACGATCACGACGGGTGCCAGACGGCCGAGACGCGCCGCGGCCTGAGCCACCGTGCGCGTTCGACCGCCCAGGGCCCGCCCCACCTCCTGGAGGAAGCCACGCTCCGTGGGTTCGATCACCCTGCAGTCGAGCGCGACCACCGCGGCACCCGCCCGTCTGGCCCTGGCAGCGAAGGCCACCAACAGTGCGGACTTCCCCACGCCGGCGATGCCGTGCAGGTGGACGATATACCCTCGGGCGTCCTTCCCAAGGAGCTGCGCGAGCCTGCGGAGTTCGGCTTCCCGGCCGACCATGGCCTGAGCGGCGCGCGTCTGAGAGACCTGGGTCATGCGGGCAGGCATCCCACACCCCCTGCCGGGTTGCGCCGCAGCGAGAAGACCGTGGCTCGACTTGGGGCAACGTTCGTGGCGGCCGCCTGCTTTCCCTTTAGCGCTACCGGAACAGGGGGACCGGCGCTCCCGAGAGCTCCTCGAAAGACTCCAGCCTGGGTTGCCACCGGTCACGGTGGCACGGACGGCTAGAATCGAAAGCTTCCGTTTCTAAAGACCTCTTCTCCGTCGAGGCTGATGGTCCCACCTGTCCGCAAGTCCTTCACCACATCCCAGTGGATTGCCGAGTCGTTGGTACCACCGCACTCCGCGTAGGCGCGGCCCAACGCCAGATGAACTGTGCCCCCCATTTTCTCATCGAAGAGCACGTCACCAATGAAGCGGTCGATGCCAAAGTTCACTCCAACGCCGAACTCACCGACGCGTCTGGCTCCCACGTCGGTGTCAAGGATGCGGCACAGGAGGTCGGCGTTGGCGGACGCGGTGGCGGAAACCACCTGCCCGCGCTCGAAGACCAGGCGGATGTCGGGGATCCGCACCCCTCCGTAGACGCCAGGAAATTCAAAGGTGATGACGCCCTCTACGCTGTCCTCCACCGGGGCTGTGTAGATCTCCCCGTCAGGCATGTTGTGACGGCCGTCGCCGATGATGTAAGTCCGACCGACGGTGGAGAAGGTGAGTTCGGTCTCGTGGCCGGTGACTCGCACCGTCCGGGCACGCTGAAAGCGCTCGCGGATTTGCTCGTAGGTACGAGCCTCTTCCGCCCAATCGCGCAGGGTTGCCCGGAAAAAGAACGCCATCATCTCGTCCAGGGGCATGCCGGCCTGCTGGGCCAAGGCCTCCGTTGGGACTCGCATTAGCACCCACCGCGTCCCCTCGTTCCGGGCCCGGGACACTATCCCCATGGCACGCCGGTGTGCTGCGAGGACATCCGCTGGGACTCCCGCGAACTCGTGGGGGCTGCGCGCACCGCGCAACCCGATGTACGCGTCGGCCCAACGGATCTCGTCGAGCTCAGGTTCGGGCACCCAGTTCACCTGGATCTCATTGCCGTACTGCATCAGAGCCCGTTCCAGGTACGCGGAGCCAAACTGCACGTGGGGCAGCCCCCCCGAGCGGATCACAGCCTCATAGACCGCAACCGCCAGGGGAAAGGTCTCCGGCTCGACCATGACGATCAGGACCCGATCCCCCGGCCGGACCTCCGCGGAGTAGTTAACCAGGACTTCTGCCGTTCGCCTCCAGCGCTGGTCGATCACGGCTGATGTCCTCTTGCCTGGCGCCTTCCCGCCGCCTCACTCGGGCTCCCATTCCAGCCCGGCGATGGAGTAGCCGTGGTCTACAGTGAGGATCTGGCCGGTGAGGTGGTCGGAGAGTGACGAGGCGAGGAAGACCACCACACCCACCAGATCCTCAGGGCGGACAAGACTTCCGGTAGGTGTCCGGGTCAGGACCCTTTCCCGGTTGCGGGGGTTCTCCAGCCGAACCTGCATCCGCTCCGTGAGCACCACGCCTGGTGCGACGGCGTTCACGGTAATCCTGTGCGGAGCGAGGGCGACCGCAGTCGCCTTCGTGAACATGTGCAGCGCCGCCTTGGCAGAGCAGTAGGGCACCAGGACGGAGGTCGCCAGGTCAGCCACAATCGAGCCGACGTTCACGATCTTCCCGCCTCCCGCCCGTACCATATGGGGAACCACAGCGCTGGTGCAATGGAACGCCGTGTCCACGTTGGCGGCAAAAGTTCGCCGCCAGAGCTCGGGGGTGACCTCAACGAAAGGTCTGCGCCATGCCCCGCCGGCGTTGTTCACCAGCACGTCGCACCGCCCGAAGTGTGCCACGGTACCGTCCACCACAACCCGCGCCTGCGCCGGATCGGCTAGGTCGCCTTGCAGTAGCACCGCTTCGCGTCCCAGCGCCCGGATGCGTGCTGCCAGCGCCCCGGCCTCTTCGGGTCGGCTCCGATAGTGCAGAGCCAGGTCCGCCCCGGCTTCGGCCAGACCAATGGCGAGACGACGACCGATGCCTCCCGTCGCCCCCGTCAGCAGGATGGCGCGCCCATCCAACATTGGCGCGATCATCTTGGCTTTACCCTCCCCAATCGTTGGAAGATCCCGCCCTGGTCAAGGATCTCAACGAGGTGGCGGTATGCTCCATAGAGGTCTTCATAGAAGGCGGCATGGCGCTGAGTCGGCTCAAAGCGTTCCCGCGGGCGGGCGAAGACCTCTGCCGCCGCGTGAAAGTCCCGGTAGGCCCCCATGGAGACGGCGGCGCAAATGGCGGCTCCCGTCACTGCGGCGTCGGCCACATCGAGAGTCGTGACAGGGAGGCCCAGGACATCGGCGTGAATCTGGTTCCAGACCGGCGAGAGGGAGCCACCGCCGACCAGCCGCACTTCGCTGACCTCACCCCCCGCCTCCCGGACCGCCTCCAGCATCCAGCGGATCTCCAGGCTGATTCCCTCGAGGACCGCTCGGATGATGTGCGCCCGCGTGTGTGCCAGCCCCAGGCCCAGGATGGCGCCCCGAAACTCGGGACGGATGAACGGGGCACTGACGCCGTTGAAGGTGGGAAGCACCAGCAAACCTTCGGCCCCGGGCGGGACCGCCGCGGCCTCTTGGGCCAAGCGGTCATAGGCGGACTCGATCCCTTGCGCGTGCTGTGCCTGATCACGGGCCAATTCATCCCGAACCCACCGGAAGACGGCTCCCGAGGCCTGGGTGTGTCCCTCCATCTCCCAGGCCCCCGTCACCACGTGCGCGCCACAGTTCAGCACCCGTCGAGGATCGAGACGCGGTTCGGCAAGAAAGACCTGAACTCCCGCCGCCGTGCCGATGTTCACCATCACCCGGCCGGGAACGGTCACACCGCTGCCTGCACCTGCACACTGCCCGTCGCCGCCGCCCGCTATCACCCGCGTCCCCACCCGCAGCCCGCACGCCTCCGCTGCTCGCTGCGAGACGGCGCCGGCAACGGTGACCGACGGCGTTATCCGCGGCAGTTTCTCCCGGGGAAGGGCGAGGGCCGCGAGCAGGTCGTCGCTCCAGTCCATCCGACGGATGTCGAACGGGCCGAAGAACGTGGCCACCGAGGTGTCACAGAGGAGCTCGTCGGCGCCGAGCCACCGAAGGTAGAGCGTCTGGGGCGGCCCAACCACCCGGGAGCGTGAGAAGAGATCGGGCGCGTCGCGCTGCAGCCACAGGACTTTCGAAAGCCCGGTGTAGGGGACCAGGGGGTGCCCGGCGGTGTCGTAATAGCGCTCTGGGCCGACCGCCCGGCGGGCTTCTTCCAGTCGGGCGACGCCCCGCTGGTCCATCCAGACGATGTGGTTCGTCAGCGGCTCCCCGCTCCCGTCAAGCGCGATCACCGTTCCCCGCTGAACCGAGAGCGTGACCGCCTCGACCCCCTCGGGGGCCACCTCGGCCCGGGCCAGGGCCTCGCGCAATGCCTCACACTGCAATGCCCAGGTGCGATGAGGGTCCTGCTCGACACGGCCTGCCGCCGGGAAGAGCAAGCTCTGTTCCCGGGAGGTCGAGGCCAGCAGTGATCCGGCCAGGTCGAAGATACCGACCTTGATTCTCGTCGTCCCCAGGTCGATGGCCGCCACGTAGGGTCCCGGCTTCATCCTGCGCCACCAGTTCGTGTCTGTCCCCGCAGGTGCGGATCGGCGAGGTCGCGCAGACCGTCCCCAAGCAGGTTCAATCCCAGGACCGTCAGCATGATGGCCACGCCAGGGAAGATGGTGATCCATGGCGCCCGCTGCAAGAACATCCGCCCCGCAGCGATAATCGTGCCCCAGGTAGGGACATCGGGCGGGAGGCCCGCGCCCAGGAAGTCCAGGGCCGCCTCAGCCAGGACCGATTCAGCAAAGATGAAGGTTCCCTGGACAATCATCGGTCCGCGCGCGTTGGGCAAGACATGCACGCGAATGATCCGCCAGTCGGTGGCGCCCAGGGCCCGGCCCGCCTGAACGTATTCCATCTCGCGCAGGCTCAGCACGACTGCGCGGACGACCCTCGCCATCCGCGGCGTGAAGATGGCGGCCAGGGCAATGACCACGTTCTCCAGACGCTGCCCCGTCGCGGCCATGAGTGCGATCGCCAACAGGATCCCGGGGAAGGCCATGAGGCCATCCACCACCCGCATCAGGATGCGGTCCAACCGCGGGTGGAAGCCAGCGAGCATCCCGATGAGGGTCCCCAGTGCACCCGAGGTGCCCACCACCAGCCCGCCGATCAGCAGGGAGAGGCGAGCCCCGAAGAGGACGCGGCTGAAGATGTCCCGGCCGAGGTTATCGGTCCCGAAGGGGTGGGCCCATGTCGGAGGACTCAATCGGCCGAGCACGTCGAGGGTCGCCGGATCGTGCGGGGCGATCACCGGCGCAAGGAGCGCCGCCAGGGCAACGGCGCTGACGATCGTCCCGCCGATCGCCATCGAGACATTCCGCTGACCCACCCGGACCAGTGTGCGGAGTGACTCCCACCGGCCCCAGACAGGGGAAAGGGGACGCTCGTCAACGGTCAAGCGCTGCTCCGTCACGCTCATACGTAGGTGATGCGAGGATCCAGGTAGACGTAGATCAAGTCCACCAGGAGGTTCACGAGGACGTAGACAGTCGCGGCGAAGAGCAGGACTCCCTGGATGACAGGCAAGTCGCGGCGCAGTACGGAGGAGATCACCAGGAGGCCTACGCCGGGGATCGCGAAGACGGTCTCAACGGTGACCGCCCCGGCGAGCAAGGTCCCCATGGAAAGCCCGATGACCGTGACGACGGGGATCAGGGCGTTCCGGAGGGCGTGCCGGACCAGCACGCGGCGCCCGGGGACGCCCTTCGCCAGGGCCGTTCGGACGTAGTCCTGATGCAGGACCTCCAGCATGGCCGACCGGGTCATGCGGGCGATCAACCCGGACGCGCCGACTCCCAACGTCAGCGCCGGCAGGACCAGCGACCGCAGGGCGGCTGTCCAGTTCTCGTGGAGCGGCACGTATCCTGAGACCGGGAACAGGCCCAGCGCCAGGGAGAAGACCAGGATCAGGTTGAGACCCAGCCAGAAGCTCGGCATAGAGACGCCGAGCAGCGCTACGCCCATCAGCAGCTGGTCGACGAGGCTGTTCCGGCGCACGGCCGAGGCCACTCCTGCTGGAACGCCGATGGCCATGGCTACCACCATCGCCAGCAGCGTCAGCAGCACCGTCGGCTCCAGGCGATTGCGAATGACCTGGGTGACGGGGTCCCCCTCGAAGACGGAGCGGCCGAAATCGGCTCGGAGGACCCGCTGGTACCACCGCAGCAACTGGACCGGCACGGGCTCCTGCAGCCCCAGGTCGCGCCGCAGCTCCGCTACGCGGTCCGGTGAGGCATCAGGCCCCAACATTACCACGGCCGGGTCCCCCGGCGCCAGCCGGACGATGACGAAACCGACCGTCGCCACGATCAGCATGACCGGCACGAGGGCCGCCAGGCGGCGCAGCAGGTAGGCGAACACGAAGGCTGACTCCTCTACTCCCGAACGATTCCCGCCTCCGGTTCATTCTGCCGGAGAGCACGCACGACCCGCATCAGCGCCTCCACACGCCGAGGGTCCACGCGATTCCAGGTCACCCCGTCCACCTTGAAGCCGGTGCCCACGATGGCGCCGTCTGCCACGGCGAGCTTGCGACTCACGTTCTCGACGGTCACTCCTGTGTTGGCCAGCACCGGGACTTCCCCGGCGGCAGCCTTCACCCGTTCCAGAAGCTCATTGGCCACCTCCTCCCCCGTCATCGACCCCGACACGCAGAGGGCCTCAGCCATCGCGCTCATAACTGCCGAGCGTGCCACCGCCTCGATGGGACGCGGCGCCAGAGGGGCGGCGAATTCAGCATTGATGTTGTAGAACAGCTTGACGTTGGCCGCGCCGATGGAGGCGCGGTAGCGCCAGACCCGGCCCGGATCGGTATTCCAGATGCCGAAGTCGCCAGCATAGGCGCCCGTAAAGACGCCTCGGACGAACTGCGCTCCCGTAGCTTTGGCCACGGCTAGCGCGGCGAGCGGATCCCAGAGGACGTCCACGCCGAACGGCACTCGTACGTAGGGCAGGAGGTCCGTAACGATGCGCGTCATGCTCGCGACGACCTCCGGGCCGACGGTCAGCGTGTACGGCCGATCGTTCTCGTTGCAGAAGAGGACGCCATCCACCCCTCCTTCCTGGAGGGCATCCAGGTCAGCCCGGACCCCGCGGACGAGCGTTCGGAGCTCCGTCGACCCACTGAAGAGGGGGGTCCCCGGGAGCGCCGGCAGGTGGACCATGCCGATGATGGGCCGGGTGACAGCGAAGACCTCTTGGAACCAGATCATGACCATACCTCCTCAAACGGGTTCATGGAGCGTGGCGGCACTCGGCACAGCTACGGCAACGGTCATGGGGTTGTCCCTTGACCGAATTGAGGGTGCTGACCGCGCAAGGTCGCGATGAGACCGCTCTGAGGCAGGCCCTGCATGAGCGCGGCGGCTGCCCCGGGATGGATAATGCCGGCCTCGGTGATGATCTCCGTGATCAACGATGCCGGGACCACCTCGAAGACCGGATTGCGCACGGTCACCTGGCGATCGAGAGGTTCACGGATCTCCGGGGGCGGCGCCCTGAGAATGTCCGAGGCCGGCATTTCCCGGATTTGCAGGGGCTCCCCCCAGCGGGTGGTGGGGTCGAATTTGGACGTGTCCGCAGCGACACGGAAAGGGATCCCGTAGCGATGGGCCACGAGCGCCGCGGGGAAGGATCCCACCTTGCACAGGGCGCTGCCTCCCGCAGTCACCGTGTCCGCACCCACCACGGCCGAGGTACAGCTCCGCATCAACTGCCCCATGGCTGCGTCGATCCCGATGGTCACCGGGACCCCCAGGGCAGCCATCCGTGGAATCGTCGTCAGCCCTTCGTTTCCCGGTCGCGACTCAGTAGTGACCAACCGCACCCGTTTCCCCTCACTACGCGCCCGCTCGATCATCCGGAAAACCGTGGAGCTGATGCTGTAGGTGAAGATGACGTCCCCATCCGCGAGCAGAGCGGCACCAGTCGCGGCAACCCGCTCCAGCGCCTCCTCGAGCCAGCCGATGAAGTCTAAGGCAGCCTGTATGGCGTGCTCCCGGGGGGATGCCGGGTCCGATTCCTCCTGGACCTCAATGGCTCGCCCAACGAGGTGCAGCACCCGGGACACCGGTGCGATCGAGGGCGTGACCCTGATGATGGCAGCGAGGGCTGCCGTCATCTCCTCTCGGAACTCTTCGGAGCTCTTCGCGTCGCTTTGTCGAGCCGCCGAGGCAAGCGCCTGGGCTACCTCACGCGCCATGTCAGCTGCCCCGCCGATCAGGTCGTGTTCAATCCGATGGATTACCGTCCGCACAGCGGGGGGGATGGGGACAGAGTGGAACATCGTGCCTCCTATAACGGGGCCGTTAGGGCCCTCTCTCCGTTACGTCGTCAGAGGGCCTTGCGGTGGCGTAGCAGCCAACACAGGGCCAGGTCGTAATCGGCATACTCGTGCAGTCGCCAACCGGCCTCCCAGTCGCCCTGGGACGGAAGGGAGCCGTGACTCAGCGCGTGCTCGTACTCCGCCACTGGGCTCGTCACAGATCGGGACTTGATCTCACGGTAGAGACGTAAGGCGTGGTGCGTAGTTTGCCGCGGCACCACGGTGTCGAAGCGCGTCCAGTAGAGCATCAGGGGAGTGCGCGTGAGTCCCTCCAGGTAGGCAAACCCGCTGCGACGGTGATAGGCGTCCGGCACCTCGTCCGGATCCCCCCCGACTTCGCGAGCGATCCGCTCCCAGGTCCGGTAGGATCGGATGTCAGCCACAGGGCTCGTGCGCAGGTCCTCATACCAGGCGGCCAGGTCCACGACCGGGTTGAACGCGAAGCCGGCGGCGATGCGGTCGGGGTAGCGCCCCAGCAGGACGATCGCCTCGAGGCCCCCCATGCTGAGGCCGCAAGCGTAAACACGGCTGCGGTCCACGAGGAAACCGTGCGCGGGGAGCGCGTCGATCAGGAAGGCCATGTCGTCGATTTGCCCCTGGAAGGCGCAGGACGCCAGCGGCTCGACACGGCCGTGGCCGTGGGGCTGGAGGATCAGGACGCCATAGCGGTCAGCCAGGCCCCTCCACCCTTGATGGGTCCCTCGCTTCAGGCCCTCGATCCCCCCGGAGTAGTCTTGCGCCGCGGTCCAGCCGATCGGGTGCGGAGCGAGGACGAGAGGAAGCGGCTCTCCCAAGTCCGCTCCTGGCGCATGGACATCGGCCTGCTGCAGGGTGCCGTCGTAGGGCGAGTGGAAAGCGATGGTGATGTGCCGGCTGCGATCCGCCGGTGCAGTCCCGCTCACGCCCTTGTCCCATCCCCGTGCCGTAGCCCCAGTTGTTCCTCCGCCGTCTTCTGGTCCAGATAGATGCGGGCGCGGTGGATCTTGCCGTCCTTCAGCTCGAAAAAGACGCCTTCTCGGATCGCAAAGGACCTCCCTGTGGGCTGCACCCCCTTGAGGGGTTTCAGGAAGGTCGCCGTGAAGACATTCTCGACAGCCACCTGGTTGCCCTGAGCCACCATGTTCTGGGTCTCGATGCGGGCGTCGGGGTATGCCTCCAAGAACTCTTCCAGGAAGGCCCGGAACGCGTCCCGCCCTAGCGGCTCCGGGAAGTAGACCTCGTGGGAGGTCGTGTCCTCGGTGTGGAGCGAGAAGAAGCGATCGAGGTCGCGGTCATTGAAGGCCTGGATAGCTTGCCGAATGACCTCCTTGTTCCGCTCCTCCAACGTCTGCTCGGCTTTCACGGGAATCGCCTCCTCCGGGTCAGCACTCTCCAGCAGGCCGTCCCGGCTACCGCTGCAGCCAGGCGTTCCAGTAGTACAGGAGCAGCGGGCCAGTGAAGCCCTTGAGCTCCCGGCGGTAGGGCGAGAACCAGAAGAAGTCCCCGAACTTGATCGCCGGAAACTCGCGGTAGAAAATCTGTTGCCCCTGGCGCCAGAGGTCGGTGCGAACCTTCGGATTACTGTGACGGCTCATCAGGCGCAAGACGCCCTGCATGTTCCGGCTCTCATACCACCCCGGCCAAGTGGGGAGAAGGACCCAGAGGAAGGAGGGGTCGGGTACCGGTGTCACGCCTCCACTAGCGACATCCCAGAGGTCGGGGTTGCTCCAGCGGCTCAACAACGTAGGAAAGTCTACTACCTGCAGGTCGACGGTGAAGCCGGCGCGCTCGAGCATCGCCTTGGCGACTTGCGCGGAGATGCCATACGGCGGGACCGCCATCGACGTGAGCCAGCGCACGGGCTGGCCGCGGTAGCCGGCCTCCTGCAGGAGCTGACGGGCGCGCTCCACGTCCTGTCTCCGGTAGACCTCGGCTCCCGCGTCGTTCCACATCGGGTGCTCTTTGACCATCACACCGGGGTCGACTCGCCAGAACTGGCGCGGGCCCATAGTGCCCCGCATCACCTCCTCCTTGTTGGTGGCCAGGTGGAAGGCTTCCCGGAGGCGCACGTCGGCGAAGAGACCGCGGCGAACGTTGAACTTCGCGGTGAGCCACCAGGGGACGGGGTCGATCCATGGCTCGATGTTCGGGTCGGCCCGAAGGCGATCGTACTCGTCGCTGGGCGCGAACTGGATTTGATGGAACTCCCCCCGCTGCAGCCCGGCGACCCGAACGGCCGTGTCCGGCACGGGGACGAAGAGCAGAGCATCCAGGTAGGCGACCTTCCGTCCAGCCATCCCATCTGGCGGGTCGGTGCGAGAGACGTAGCGGTCGAAGCGCTCCAGCCGATAGTGGCGGTCCCGGATGTGCTCCACGAAACGGTAGGGACCCGTTCCGATAAAACGGCGGATGGGACCGGTCCCTGCCTCCTCGATGACTTCCCGCGGGTAGATCACCGCTGCCTGATGCGGCCATCCCAAAGCCTCGACGAGCAAGCTGTAGGGCTCCGTGAATCGCACAACAACCGTCGACGGGTCAGGGGCCTGCACCTCCTGGACGGAGTTGAAGACGAGCCTTCCCACGGTGCTGATGCGCCCCCAGCGCGTCAGCGACGCCGCGGCATCGGCGCTGGTCATCTCCCTCCCATGGTGAAAGAGGACCCCCCGCCGCAGCGTGATCGTGTATGTCCGGCGGTCGCTGCTCACAGTCCAACGCTCGGCGAGCATGGGCCGCGTCCTGAGCCGACTGTCAACGGTGAACAGCCCCTCGAAGATGTGGGCGGCGACGTAGCCGGCGGTGAACGACGTCGTGAACTGCCAGTCCAGCGTCGGCAGTTCACCGCTGAGGGCAACTCGGAGGGTCCCTCCACGGCTTGGCTGGAGCGCGGGTCCTGCCTGGACGGGCGAGAAGGACGCCACAATCATGCCGATTAAGGCGGCAAGCCTGAGCAGCTTTCTCACCGGATCACCTCCATTGGTCTCGTCCGCTGCACAGTGGTGGTGGACGGTCCGCCCGCCTGCTGCGGCCGGCCGCCCGAGTCATTGGTCCACGAGCCTTGGGACGAAGTATTCCGCCATCAGGCGGAGCTGCTCGCCGGGGTCGACACCTGCAGGGAAGACCCCCACGGCCTCTGTCACGCCGGCCTCGCGGTACCGCTCCAGCACCTCGAGGCACTCCTCGGGGGTCCCGGCTACTGAAAAATCGCGCACAAAGGCATCGCTGATGACCTCCCGGGCCGTCCCGCCGCTGGAGAGGCGCGCGTAGAGGTCCTCGAAGATCCCAAGGTCAAACTCGCCCAGCTCTGCAACACGCGCCCAGTGAGTCGGATCGGGGCCATAGGAATGGACGATGAAGAAGGCCAGCATCTCCTTGATGCGGTCCTTGGCGCGGCGTCCGTCCAGGTCCACGCACATGGGGAAGTACTGCACAACCTCGAAGTCATCCAGCGCGCGCCCGGCGCGCGCCGCTCCTCGGCGAATCAGCCGCAGGCTGTTCCGGACGTAGGGAACAGGGCAGAGGATGGAGAGAATTACCCCGTCACCCAGTTCTCCCGTCTGTTCGAGGGAGCGTGGGTACATGGAGGCGACGTAGATCCGAGGATTCCGATACGCCGGCGTAAAGTCGAGCCTCACGTCCTCCACGCTGAACTTGCGCCCCGCATGGCTGGCGGTCCCTGTGGTCAGCAGCTGACGGACGATGACCACCGTGTCCCGAACCGCGCTCAGCGGGCGAGTGAAGGGGATGCCCTGCTTGGCTATCGGGGGCTCCCAGGAGGCACCCACACCAAGGATCGCACGGCCACCAGCCAACTCGTCCACGGCGGCGAATTCCATGGCCATCCAGACCGGTGGATGGTCGTAGGGGTTGACCACACCCAGGCCGATGCGGATTCGCTCGGTCGCCCAGGCACAGGCCCCTGCGGTGGGCATCGCCCCCCGGAAGAAGGGTTCGTCGGTGATCCAGATGCTTGGGATACCCAGCGTATCCGCGTACCGAGCCAGTTCCACCGTGCGGCGGGTATCCAGGTCCCCCAGAACGAGGAAGCCGATGCCGCGGCGTCCCGGGGGACGGGCAGAGGCAGCCGAGCTCGCCTCGACGTCCGGCATCTCCCTTCAGGCCAGCGTCAGTCGGATCCCCATCTCGGAAAGGGCTTGCTGCCACTCCGGGGCGAGGTCGTTATCGGTGACGACATGGTGGACTTGGCGCAGATCACAGACGTGGACGAGGCTAACCCGGCCGAACTTGCTGGAATCGGCCACCAAGATGACCTCCTCCGCGGCTGCAATGGCGAGGCGTTTGATGGGGACCTCTGCGGGGGAGGCGTTGCCGATGCCTTGACGGTGGTCGACCGAGTCGGCACCGAGGAAGAGACGGTTGACATGGAGCTGACGCAACATCTCCTCGGCGAACGGGCCGACGACCGCGTAGAGCTCTCTGCGAACCTGACCCCCTACCACCAAGACATCCACCGTGGGGGAGTCGGCGAGGTCGAGAGCGGTCGGGAGGTCAAGGGCCACTGCGGTTATTCGGCGGGTGCGCGCAAACCGGGCAACGCTGCGGGCAGTCGATCCGGAGTCGAAGATGACCGTATCCCCCTCGGCAATCAGGGCAGCTGCCGCCCGGCCAATCCGCTCCTTGGCCTCCTGACGTAAGCGCACTTTCACGTTGTACTGAGGCTCGTAGGCGGTGCTGTGGGTGATGCTCATGGCCCCGCCTCGGGTCCGCACGATGAGCCCCTGCCGTTCGAGCGCGCGCAGGTCCCTGCGAACGGTTGGAAGGGACGCCCCGACTCGCTCAGCCAGGGCCAGCGTCGTCAGGCCCCCGTTTAGCTGGATCAGGTCGAGGATGACCTTCCTTCGATCAGGAACAAACATAGAAGAATCATAGAACGCTCAGAAGTTATACACTAATTGGGCATGATCGATCAAATTTTGTCAAGAGTTGAGTTGGGAGAGAAGTTGCTCCCTGAGAGAGGCGCCGTGCAGAGGGCTCCCAAAAACCTAATGCCGCTGCCGGCCGGGCTCCCCTTGCAGGGTTTGCAGGGGCTTGCCAAGGGCGGATTCAGGATGGGATGAACGCGACGGGACGCGGGTCAGAATCCGCGTCCCGACTGGGTGATGGAGCGGGCGACGGGATTCGAACCCGCGACCCTCGGCTTGGGAAGCCGATGCTCTGCCAGCTGAGCTACACCCGCTCGCTACCCTGCAGTATAGCCCGGACCAGGGGGGCAGGCAAAGGGGAACCCTGGGGATGCCAGGCAGCGCCTCATCGCGGCGAAGCCCGCCGACCCTCGGACCCGCTGGCACGGGGCCCCAGGCGCTCCTCCAGGAGCCCCACCAGCGTGCGGGCGATGGCCTCCTTGCCCTCCGCCACCGCCACCACCTCGCCGCTGGGGTCGACGAAGTACCCGGTGTGGCGGCCCGCCTCGATCTCCCGCTGATCGTTGGCCACCACCAGGTCGGCGCGGCTCTCCCGCAGCAGGCGCAGCGCGCTGGCCACCAGCTCCTGCCGCGGCTTGCCCACCTCCAGCTTGAACGCCACCAGGAAGGTCTGGGGCGCCAGCTCCTTCACCAGGCGCACCGCCTTGGGCGTGGGGACCAGCCGGACGACCCACTCCTCCTCCGAACCGGTCTTGCCCGGGCGCACCTGGGCCGGCGCGAAGTCCAGCACCGCCATGTTGTGGACCACGGCGTCGTAGCCCCCCGGCAGCTCCTGCCGGAAGGTGTGGATGAGGTCCTCCACCGTGTCCACGGCGACGAAGGCCAGGTGGTCGCGCATCCCCCCGCGCACGGTGGGCAGCACGCTGGGGCGGCCGTGCACGTAGGTCACCGAGGCCCCGCGCTGCAGCGCCTCCTCGGCCACGAAGGCCGGCAGCCGTCCGGTGGCCTTGTTGGTGATGTACCGGATGGCGTCGAGGGGAGCGCGGGTGGGGCCCGCGGTGATCAGGAGCTTCCGGCCGCGCAGGCTCACGCCGCCATCATACCCTGCCCGAGCGGACCCCGGCCCGACGCACGCGCAGCCGCAGGCCCCGCGGGGCCGGGCGGCAGTCCAGCACCTGGAAGCCCGCCTCGCGCAGTGCCGCCTCCACGGCGGGCTTGCGCCCCTCCCGCACCAGGAGCAGCACGCACCCTCCGCCGCCCGCCCCGCACACCTTGCCGGCCGCCGCCCCGGCCAGCCGCCCGACTTCCAGCGCGCGCTCCACGGCCGGCGTGGAGACGCCCTCCGCGAGCTGGCGCCGCTCCTGCCACTCCTCCTCCATCAGGCGGGCGACCGCGGCCAGGTCGCGCGTGCGCAGCGCCTCGGCCATGGCCCAGGCGATGCGTTTGATGGCCCGCAGTCCGCGCACGGTCTGGGGCACCCCGTCCAGGTAGGCCTTGATCATGGCCCAGTTGGTCAGGCCCGAGACGTGCGGCTCGCCGGTGAAGGCCAGGACCAGCCGCTCGGCCAGCCCGTCCAGGCGGCGCGGCGGGAGGAGGGGCGTGACGCGCTCTCCGTCCACCCCGAAGCGGATGGCGTTGAGGCCGCCGCAGAGCGCGGCATAGTAGTCCTGCTTGCCGGTGGGCGCGGCGATGGACTGCGCCTCCAGGCGGGCGGCCACGTCCACCAGGTCGCGGCGGATCCCCCGCCGGCCGCGGCGACGCTCCCCGGCCGCCAGCAGGGCCACCAGCAGCGCGGAGGAGGCGCCGAGCCCTGAGCCGCGCGGGGCCTCCGCCCGCGTCACCACCCGCGTGCGGGCCGGCAGCCGGGTGTAGCGCACGGCCCGCGCCACCAGGTCCAGCGGCCCGCCCACCGGCAACGCCGCCGCGTGCGGGGCCTCCACCCCCATCCCCAGGTCCTCCGAGTAGAGGGCGACGCCGGCCGGGTACGGCTCCAGCCGCACCCGGCCGTAGATCCGGACGGCCAGGTTCACGGTGACGACCTCGCCCTCCAGGACCGAGATGGGGTAGATGTCCAGCGTGCCACCGGCCAGGTCGACGCGGTTGGGCGCGGCGGCCTCCACGATGTACCCGGGGCGCCGCCGGGGAGGCGCCGTCGCCACGGTCGCCATCAGCGCAGGGGGCAGCGGGCGCCCGCCGCCATCATCCCATCACCCGGTCGAGGGCGCGGCGGAACTGGGCGGTGGCGGCGGCGACGCTGGCGGGATCGGCGCCCGTGACCACCGCGCCGATCATCACCGCCCACACCCCGGGGATGGCGAAGTAACGCTCCAGGTCCTCGGGGCGCAGCCGCCGCTGGCTGGGGACGATGAGGCGGCGCCCGCTGGCCTCGGCGGCCTGGGCCAGCGCCACCAGGTCGCCCGCCACGGGCGGCCGGCCGTAGCCGTCGGGTGGGACCAGCGCGGCCTCGGCCCACTCCCCCGGCAGCGCCCGCAGCGCCGCGAGCGCCGCCGGCGGGAAGTCGTGGGGGATCGCCGGGATCACCGGCACCCCCGCGTCGTAGAGGTAGAGCGGCAGCCGGGTGAGGTAGGCGTCGAGGAAGGCGAAGCGCCGCAGCGCCGGGACCTCCTCGGGCCGGACCATCTCCTCCTCCCCGGGCACGAGCCCCACCGGCACTCCCACGCGCAGCACGCGCTCCAGGCGGTCCATCTCCACGGCGAGGGGGCCGAAGACCGTCCCCGAGGCGCGGTGGCGCACGTTCACGTGCGCCTTGAGCAGGTCCGCCCCGCCGTCGGCCGCGGCGCGCGCCAGCGCGGGGTCGTTGCGGGGCAGGCTGACGATCAGCAGCCCGCGCCGGTCGTACCAGGCCGGCACCCTACGCCTCCGTCCCCGGCACGGGGAAGGCGCGGCAGAAGTCGCGCACCGCGTCGCGGATGCGGGCCAGCGCCTCGTCGGCGGCGATGGCGGCGCGGAAGGCCCGCAGGGCCTTCGCCCGCTCCTCGCGCCCTTCGGGCAGCGTGAAGCCGCTGATCCGCTCCGCCACCTCGGCGATCCACGCGGCCAGCTGGCGCATCTCCCCCTCGCGCATGCCCCGGGTGGTGGCCGCCGGCGTGCCCAGCCGGATCCCCGACGGGTAGAAGGGGCTGCTGGGCTCGCCGGGGATGGTGTTCTTGTTCACGGTGATGCCGACGCGGTCGAGGGCCTCCTGCAGGAAGATGCCGCGCCCCGGGCCCGTCGGGGTGAGGTCGACGAGCAGCATGTGGTTGTCGGTGCCGCCGGTGACCAGGCGGAACCCGTGCGCCAGCAGCGCCTCGCCCAGGGCCCTGGCATTGCGCACGACCTGCCGGCCGTACTCGACGAACTCCGGCTGCATGGCCTCGCCGAGGGCCACGGCGATGGCCGCCGTCTGGTGGTCGTGCGGGCCGCCCTGCAGGCCGGGGAAGACGGCACGGTCGACCTTCTCCGCCAGCTCGGGGTCCTTGGCCAGCCCCTTCTCCGTCACCAGGATCATGGCGCCGCGGGGGCCGCGCAGCGTCTTGTGGGTCGTGGTGGTGACGACGTGGGCGTAGGGCACCGGGCTCTTGTGC
Source organism: Armatimonadota bacterium (assembly GCA_031081585.1). Taxonomy (NCBI): domain Bacteria; kingdom Bacillati; phylum Armatimonadota; species Armatimonadota bacterium. The sequence continues at coordinate 24,373 of JAVHLY010000026.1, read as the reverse complement.
ACCCCGGCGATGACGAGGCCGGCCACGTGGGCGATGTCGGCGGCGAAGTAGGCGTCCACCTCGTCGGCGACGCGGGCGAGCTCCTCGAAGGGGAACTCCCGCACGTAGGCGGTGGCGCCGCACCAGATCAGGCGCGGCCGGTGCTCGCGGGCCAGGCGCCACACCTCGTCCAGGTCGATGTAGCCGTCGGGGCGCACGTGGTAGGGGACGCTGCGGAAGAACGACCCGGTGACGCTGACCGGCCACCCGTGCGTCAGGTGCCCGCCGTCGGGCAGGTTCTGCCCCATGATCACGTCCCCGGGCCGGCAGGTGGCCACGTAGACGGCCAGGTTGGCCGGGCTGCCCGAGTAGGGCTGCACGTTGGCGTGGGGCGTGCCGAAGAGGCGGCGGGCGCGCTCCTGGGCGAGGCGCTCCACCGCGTCCACGTGCTCGTTGCCGCCGTAGTAGCGCCGGCCAGGGTAGCCCTCGGAGTACTTGTTGGTGAAGACGGTCCCCAGCGCCTCCAGCACGGCAGCGGAGACGTAGTTCTCCGAGGGGATCAGCTCGACGCCCTCGAGCTGGCGCCGCCGCTCCGCCTGCAGGATCTCGAAGACCTCAGGATCGCGCTCGCGCAGGCTCATTCAGGCACCTCTCACGACCCCCACAGACGCCTCGCCCTGCCGGGGCCGGTCCACTATCCCAGGAACGCCCCGGCCCGCCGCAGGCGCGCCTGCAGCTCGCCCACCGCCACCTCCCGCGGCCCCACCCCGGCGCGGGCGCCCATGGCCGCCGCCGTCCCCGCGGCCTGGGCGATGGCCATGACGATGGCGCTCACCCGGAAGGCGGCGAAGGCCTCGTGAGTGGCGGAGATGCACCGCCCGGCCACCACCCAGTTGTGGCCGCCGCGCGGGAGCAGCGACCGGTACGGGATGGTGTAGAAGTCCCCTGCGGGCAGCCGCATCGCCACCAGGCGCGCCGAGGCCGGGTCGTGGATGTCGATGGGGTAGGCGCCGCAGGCGACCGCGTCCTCAAACTTCCGCCCGGCCAGGATGTCTTCCTGTGTCAGCACGTAGTCTCCGATGATGCGGCGGGTCTCGCGTACCCCGATCTGCGCCGGGGTCTCCAGCAGGTAGGCGCCGGCGAAGCCGGGGACGCGGGCGCGCAGGAAGTCTACCACCTGGTAGGCCTGGCGGCGCCCCTCCACCTCGGCGGCGGCCAGGTCGCGCCCCACGGTGCCGAGCCGCCCCAGCACCCGCGTCGTGTTCACCACCGCCTCCCCCGGCCGCACCCCCTCGAAGACGAGGAGGCGGTCGCGGGGAACGGTCCACTCGCCGCTGGCGCGGGCGGCCTCCACCAGCGTCTTGAAGCCGGCGAAGCCGCGGACGGGCAGGCGGCGCAGCCACTCCACGTCGAGGCGCTCCCGCACCCCCTGCCCGTGCTGGACCTCCTCGGGGTGCTCGCCGAGGTAGGCCATGACGGCCTCCCAGTCCACGCCGCCGAGGCGCATCATCAGCGTCATCGGCTGGACGCGCCCGTCCGATGGCCGGCCGACCTCGGCCGCCCCGCCAGCGCTGACGGTCAGGTCGGCGTCGCCGGAGGCGTCCACGTACACGGCAGCCTCGAGGCGCTTCACCCCGTCCTTCTGCCAGACGCGCACCGCGCCGATGCGCCCGTCCGCCGCCTCGGCCTCCAGGAAGACGGTGTGCAGCCACAGGTGCACCCCCGCCTCCACGGCCAGCTCCAGCAAGACGCGCTTGAGCCCCTCGTAGTCGAAAGGGGTGACGGTGTAGGCGAAGTCCACCGGGTCGGGGACGTGGCCGGGGGAGGCCCCCAGCGCTACCAGGCGGTCCACGATCTCCTGGGGGATCCCCTGCACGACCTGGCGCTCGCCGGCATGGAAGCCCATGATCGGCGCCACCATCGCCGCGGTGAGGGTGCCGCCGAGGAAGCCGTACCGCTCCACGCACGCCACCTGTGCCCCCTCGCGCGCCGCGGCGACGCTGGCCACGGTGCCGGCCGGCCCGCCGCCGATGACGACCACGTCGTAGCGTTCACCCGGCTGTCCGGGCGCCGCCCGTGGGATCTCCGCCCCTGCGGGGCCGCGAACGCTCACGGGCGGCGCTCCTCCGGAACCAGCCTCCCTGGTCCGGCTGGCCGAGACCCGCGCATGGCCGCGACAGAACGGTCTCGAGCCCCTGAACGCTCCTGGGCATGCACGAGGCCCGCCATCCGGCGGACCGCCCGCTGCAGCTCGGCGGCCATGGGCCCACCTTCCCGTTCCAGGAAGATCCGGGCGGCCCGCCGGTAGTACCAGAGGAGGTCACGCGGACTGCGCGGCCGGAAGCGCTCCCAGACCCGGTCTCCCACCCGGGCGTGGTCCGCCAGGATGGCCCGGGCGTTGTGCAACTTGTCCGCCAGCGAGACCCTCAGCACCTCGCGCGGGACGTGGCGCAGGTGGGCCAGGTAGGCCTCCTTGCGCAGCCGCCAGGGCGGTTTTGGCTCGTCGACCGTGTCGGTGCAGCCTTCGACGATCGCCAGCACCCGCGGGCCGAACCTGCGCCTGATCTCGGCCCGCCGCACTGCGACGGGGACCCCACCGCGGTCCTCCAGCGCGTCATGGAGGAGGGCGGCAACGGCCTGTGCCTCGTCGCCGCCGTCCTCGAGCACCAGGGCGGCCACGCCCAGGAGGTGCGCGACGTAGGAGACGCGGGTCCCCTTGCGGGGCTGCTTCGCGTGCCAGCGGACCGCGCAGCGCAGCGCCGCCTCGAACCGCGGCGACGAGGCAACGGGGCGGGGACCGGTCATCCCGGCACCTCCCGCTCGGCCCGCGCCTCCACCTCCCGGATGAAGACGGACTTCGCGAAGGTGTCGCTGTGGGTGGTGACGTGCCCGGCGGCCAGCTCCCGCTTCAGCCGGGCGTAGGCCGCCGCCTCCTCCGGGTGGGCTCGCAGGTAGTCGCGGAAGCGCAGGTACCGCTGCCAGAAGGGACTTCCCACCACGACCGCGTGCACCTGGGCCACCCGCTCCCCGCGGGCGTTGTTGCGCCGGAAGTAGCGGCGGTTGGGCATGGAGACCTCCAGCTCGGGGACGTACTCGTACCCGAGGCGGCCCAGCGGCTCGACCAGGCGGTCCAGGTCCTCGAGCCGGGCCACCCCGATCATGATGTCCAGGACCGGCTTGGCCGCCAGGCCGGGCACGGCCGTGCTCCCCACGTGCTCGATGCGCGGGGCGGGATGGAGCGCAGCCAGGGCGTCGGCCAGCAACGCCCGCTCCGACTCGAAGAGCGCCGGCCAGCGCGGGTCGTAGTCCACCACCACCGGTGGGCGCGGCTGCGGGCCGGTGCCGCCCAGGGAGAAGTCCACCGCCGCCTCGAAGAGACGGTTCCACGGGAAGCGCACGCCCTGCACCTCGACCGGCGCGCCGAAGGTGCGGGCGAGCGGCGGGGCGACCTGCTCCCGGAAGAGGCGCAGGGCCGCCGCCTCGAGGGTCGGGCGGCCGTCGGCCAGGTGGGACGGGCTGACCCCCTGCTCCAGCGCCAGCGCCCGCAGCGCCGGCCGCACCACCGCCTGGTAGCCCCAGTCGTCGAGCAGGCGGGCCAGCAGCATGCGGCGCGCCGCGCGGTCGGAGCCGTTCACGGTGGACCGTCGCAGGTGGTAGACGACCACCGCCTGGGCCAGCGCCGAGCCCAGGGTGTTGCTGGCGGTGTTCCACCCGGCGTAGGCCACGATGCCGGCGAAGGCGCGTTCGGTGAGCAGCCGCTCCACCAGCCGCCGGTCGGCGCCGTTGGCGAAGCGCACGTCCGCCAGCGCCACCACGCGCTCCTCCCGCACCGCCCCCCGCACCTGGTCCGCGGCAGCCGCGTCCTCCGGCGCCCACTCGCCGGCGACGTCCGGCTGCCCGTCCTGTCCCATCGCCTCCTGCTGCTCCGGGCCGGCGACGTTGTGCACCCACAGGAGGATGTCCTCGTCACCTTCCACCGGGCGGCAGCCGCAGGTGGCCACGTGCTCCAGGACCGTCCGGGCCAGCGGCACGGACTCGTAGCGGGGGACCAGCCCGGCCGCCCCGGGCGCCGTGTACAGGACCCGCACGCGCGGCGCCTCGCCCGTGGCCTCGTTCAGCCAGCGGGCGAACAGCCGCGCCCCCAGCTCGTCCGCGCCGGTCGTCACCGCCGCCGTGCGCGCCTCCAGCGCCCGCGCCAGGCGCTCCAGCACCTCGCGGTCCTGGCGCGAGAGGCTGCGCGGGGTGGCGTCGTCCTGCCCCACCAGGAGCGCGCGCAGGCGCCCGCGGGCCGCCGCGGCCAGCAGCTCCACCGCCACCAGCAGGTGGCGCTGCCGCTGGCGCAGGAGCGCGTCCACCACCGAGCCGGGGAGGCGGTCGGCCGCTTCCTGCACCGCTCCGTAGGCCTCCGGCCCCGCCGCCCGGAAGGCGTCCACGGCGGCCATGTAGGCGTGGAGCGCCTCGCCGTACTCCTCCCAGTAGGCCGGGTCCTCCTCTCCGCCACCGGCGACCGGCGTGCGCAGGACCACCGCGCCCAGGTAGGTGGGGATGCGCGCCGCCAAGGCCTGCACCCGGTCGAGCCAGGGGAGGAGGGCGCGCCAGGGGCGGACGGACTTGCGCGAGGCGACGAGCCCGCCGAAGCACAGCATCTCAACGGCGGCGATGCAGGCCACCGGGGAGCTGCGCGCCGCCTCGGTGTCGATCCACGCCCACAGCGCCTCCAGGTCGGCGGCGCGGTAGCGGTCGCCCAGCAGCTCGAGCGGCGGCGTCCGCACCTCCACTCCGGCGGCGCGGGCCAGGTCGAGGACCGTCTCGCGCGTGGCCGGCCGGTCGTCCAGCGGGACGAAGAGGAGCGGACCGGGCGGCGTCGCCATGCCCTAGCGCACCGCCCCCAGCGTGATGCCGCGGACGAAGTAGCGCTGGGTGAAGACGAAGACCACCAGGATGGGGATAGTCATGATCACCGCCCCCGCGGCGATGAGCCGGGTGTTGTGGGCGAAGAGCCCCGACAGGTAGAGCAACCCCACCGCCAGCGGGTAGCGCTCCGGGGACTTCAGCACGACCAGCGGCCAGAGGAAGGAGTTCCAGAAGGCCACGAACTCGAAGATGGCCAGCGTGGCCAGCCCGGGGGCGATGAGCGGCAGCATGATGCGCCGCCAGATGGCGAACTCCGAGGCCCCGTCGATGCGTGCGGCGTCCTCCAGCTCCTGGGGGATGGTCAGGTACTGCTGGCGCAGCAGGAAGATGCCGAAGACCGAGACCGCGCTTGGCAGCACCACCGCGGCGTAGGTGTCGATGAGGCGCAGCTTCGTCATGGTGACGAAGTTCACGATGAGCCCCACGTGCCCCGGCAGCATCAGCGTGCTCAACAGGGCGAAGAAGACCAGGTGGCGGCCGGGGAAGCGCATCCGCGCCAGCGGGTAGGCCGCCAGCGCGCACAGCAGCAGGTTCAGGCCGACCCCCGCCCCGGTGATGAGCACGGTGTTCAGCAGGAAGCGCGGGATGGGCATCGTCCGCCACACCCCGAGGAAGTTGTCCAGGCCGACCGGCCAGGGCAGCGGCGGGGGGAAGCCGAAGACGCGCCCGCCCACCCGCAGCGCCGTGGCCAGCAGCCACAGGAAGGGGAAGGCGGTGAAGAGGGCGAGCAGGCTCAGGCCCGCGTAGGTCAGCACCGTGCGGGCGCGGGCCCCGCGGGACGGCCGGCGCGGGCGGCGGCTAGTAATCTTCGAACCCTCCCCGCCGGAAGACGACGAAGTTCACCGCCGAGAGCGCCATCACCCCGACGGCCAGCACCACCGCCACCGCCGCGGCGTAGCCGAAGTCGAAGCGCTGGAAGCCCACGTCGAAGATGTAGAAGAACAGGGTGAAGGTGCGGAACATCGGGCCGCCGCCGGTCATGACGTAGATCTCCTCGAAGACCTTCACCGCGGCGATCACCGAGATGGTGCTGGCCACCAGGATGGCCGGCCGCAGCAGCGGCAGGGTGATGTGGCGGAAGACCTGCCAGCGGCCGGCGCCGTCGATCATGGCCGCCTCCTCGTACTCCGGCGAGATCGCCTGCAGCCCGGCCAGGTAGATCACCATGTAGTAGCCAAGCCCCTTCCACAGCGTCACGAACATCACGGCGTAGAGCGCCAGGGTGGGGTGGCCGAGCCAGGCGATGGGCCGGTCCAGCAGGCCCAGGCGCGTGAGGACGTAGTTGATGATCCCGTCCTGCTCGTAGAGCCACCGCCAGACCAGGCCGACGACGACGATGGAGGTGATCACCGGCACGTAGTAGGCGGCACGGAACCAGGCGATCCCGCGCAGCGGCCGGTTGACCGCCACGGCCAGCAGGATGGCGCAGACCTGCAGGACCGGCACCACCAGCACGTACTTCAAGGAGTTCGAGAGGGCGAGCCAGAAGAAGCGGTCCTCCCACAGCCGCCGGAAGTGCGCCAGCCCGACGAAGCGGGCGGGCTCGGTGCCGAGCAGCGTGCGCAGGTTGAACTCGTAGAGGCTGAGCACCGTGCCGAAGGCCACCGGGTAGAAGGTGAAGAGGGCGAGCAGCGCCAGGCCCGGCAGGAGGAAGAGGTAGGCGATGGCGGTGGTTCGCCACTCCCGCACCGTCAGGCCCAGCACGCGGCGCCGCCGGATGCCGGGGGCGGCCAGCGCGGGGGCGGCCTGGGGCGGCGCGACGGCCTCAGGGGGCCAGCGCATGGCACAGCCGGCGCAGCGACTCCACGTACCGGTAGTTGACGTCCATGTGGTCGTCGTCGAACTCCTGGTGCTCGTGCGGGACCCCCAGGCGCTCCAGGCGACGGTGGAGGATGCGCGCCCCGTAGTGCAGGGCGAACTGGTCCCGGCTGCCGCACTCGATGTAGACCAGGCGCATCCCCCGCAGGGCGTCGGCGTGGCGCTCCACCATCACCACGGGGTCCCAGGCCAGCCAGCGCGCCCACACCGCCTCGTCCAGCTCGCCGGTCTCCACGTCCACCGGCAGGTCGAACCCCAGCGGCGCGGCCGGGTTGGGGGAGTAGGCCATGGCCATCGCCACCAGGAGGACCAGGGCCTCCACCATCTCCTGGGGCTTCTTCGGCGCGGCGTCGAAGGCCCGCAGGAAGGCCTCCAGCCCGCCGTGCTTGCGGACCGTGTCCAGGCCCTTCCAGAACGCGGGCTTGTAGCAGGCCTCGAAGTACATGTCGCCGCTGTGCGCGGCCACCGCGCCGAAGACCTCGGGGTGGCGCATCGCCTGGACGAGGGCCCCGTACCCGCCGCTCGACTTACCGTCGAGGCCGCGGTGCCGGGCGGCGGGTCGCGTCTTGTAGCGGCCGTCGATGACGCCCACCAGCTCGAGCAGCGCGTCCTCGTACCGCCCCGTGGCCGAGGAGTTCAGGTACTGGCTGCCGCCGTAGCGGGTGAAGCCGTCGGCCATCACCAATAGCGCCGGCGGCGCGCCCTCGGCGATCACCCGGTCCATCAGCTCGGGGAGCGAGGGCACCCACGGCCTGTAGTTCACCTGCCCCAGTCCGGTGCCGGTGAAGCCGTGGAGCCAGTAGATGACGGGGTACGGGCCGCCCGCCTCGTAGCCCGGCGGCAGGTAGACGGGGATGGCCCGCTCCGCGGGGTCACCCAGGGGGTTGTCCTGCAGCGACGCGAAGGTGACCCACTCGATGCGCACCTGTCCCCGCAGCCGCATCATGGCCGCTCCTCCAGCAACGTGACCGCGAAGATGGCCGGGGTGGCGTCGGTGCCCCGCGAGACCACCTCGAGGGCGGCGATCTCCCGCTCGGGGTGCGGGTTGACCCAGCGCAGCAGGGAGAGGCGCACCTCCACCCCCGCGAGCGTCCGGCCGGCCCAGCCGATCTCCTGGGCGATGCTCACCGGTTCGTCCAGCCAGGAGCCGACGTGCCGGCGGTACTGCACCGGCAGGCGTTCCGCCGAGCCGTCGACGTAGCGCAGCGTGTAGGTGGCCACCTCCTCGCCGAAGCGTCCCGCGGGGTAGGGCGTGGCGTGCAGCACGGCGATGACGGCCGCCCGCCGGCCGAGCGGCAGGCGCACCGCGGCCGGCAGCCCCCGCAGCTCCTCGCGGGCCCCGCGCAGCAGCACGATGGACCGCCCGCCGTTCCGCGCCGGGTCGAGGATCTCGAAGAGGATGCCGCCCAGGCGCACCCGCCCGGTGGGCAGCGTGCGCAGGTCGTACTCCCGCCCCTTCCCCAGCCACCCCTGCCCGTCCTCGTCCACGTGGCTCCGCGTGGCCGCGCGGCGCAGGTCCACCAGGTGGCCGCGCACCGCGGTGCGCCGGCGGGGGATGCCCTCCCACTCCTGCTTGAAGCGGGCGGCGGGGTCGTACGCCACGGTGGACGCGGGTGCCGTCATCCGCGGGTTCCAGAAGAAGTCCGCGGCCAGCAGGTAGGTGTAGAGCTGGTGGTACTGGCGGTCGAGGGCGGTGCGGTTGTTGAAGTGTCCGGTCCAGGTAGTGCGCACCAGGCCCAGCACGTCCTGCCGCTCGGCCTCGCGGGCGAACCCGGTGATGTTGCCCGGCTTCCACCACGTGGCCGCCAGCGTGGGGAAGCCCCACGCCTTGAAGCGCGCCAGGCTGGGGTAGCGGGCCGCCTCCTGGTACTGCCAGTCCACCATGACGATGTCGCGGGGGAGGCGGCCGATCTCGGGGGCGAAGTCGTTGGTCAGCAGGACGTCTCCCCACATCATCGTGCCCACCCCGCGGCTCTTGAGGAACTCGTACAGGCGCAGGGTGTCCCGCACGAACAGCTCGCCGAAGCCCAGCCGCTTCCCCTCCGCCGAGTAGGGGAAGGGGACGACGTTGCGCACCTCATCGTGGCCGATGTGCAGGTAGCGGGGGCGGAAGAGCTGCACCGCCTCGTCGAGGATGGGCAGGACCACCTCGTAGACCCGCGGGTTGAGCGGGTTGTAGACGTAACGGGCGTTGGACTGGTCCGGCGGGATCTCCAGCAGGTCGAGGTTCTGGTCGTTGTGGTAGAGCCACTCCACGTGGCCGAGGGTCTGGATGAGGGGGACGACCTCGATGTGGTGCTCGCGCGCCACCTGGAGGAAGCGGGCCACCTGTGCCTTGGTGGCCCCCGATGGGTGGCGGATGGCGGGAGCGCTGTCCCACTGCACATACTCCGCCTCGGCGATGAGCATGTTCACCTTGAACTTGCTCAGCACCCGCTCGATGAGCGCCGTGTGGAACTCGGCGGAGGCGTTGTCCAGCAGGACGTGCACCGCCCGGACGGGGTGGGCCGGCCCGTCGCGGACTTCGACCCCGTGGAGCGCGGCTCCCTCCCCGTGGGGGAAGAGGAGCTGGCGCAGGGTCTGTACGGCGTAGTAGGTGCCGCGGCGGTCGACCCCCGCCGCCACCACCACCTCGGGGGTGACCTTGAGGACGTAGCCTTCCGGGCCGGGGTCCTGCGGCGACAGGCGCAGCCCCTCGCCCGCCAGCAGGGCGGCGCTCCAGCGGTTGAGGCCCGGTTCGCCCAGCACGATGACGTTGCGGGGCTCTGTCACCTGACCGGCGCGCACCACCGGGAGCGGGCGGCCCGTGCGCGCCTCGACCTCGCGGTTCAGGTCGCGGGCGGCGTAGAGGTCTTCGGGCGCCGCCTCGTCGCCCACCACGATGCGGGTCTCGGCGGTGAGGAGGAACGGCCGGTCGAGCCAGCGCACGGCGCGTGGCTCGGGGATGAGGACCGGCCGGCCGGGGGTGGCGGGCGTCCAGGCATCAGGGACGTCCACGCCGGATCCCCCGGCGGGGGCGGGGAGCAGAGCGCCCAGGAGGGCAGCCAGCAGGAGGGCGAGCCGGACGCGATCAGGCATGACCTGTGCGGGGGAGGTGCGACGCCGCTACAGCCGGGCGTTCCACTGCTTGACGGCCCAGTCCAGTGCCTCCCGGGGAGACATCTTCCCGTAGAACGCGCTCTCCACCGCCTCGCGGAAGACCCGGTAGAGCTCGGTGGCGTTTGGCACGACCACGGTGAGGTCGCGGGCCAGGGGGAGTTCGGCGGCCGCGATCTTTCGAACCTTCTCCTCAGGCGTGGCGCCCCCCTGCTTGAAGAAGGGGTGGGCCGCCGCACCCCGGGTGGAAGGCAGGATCACCACCTGCCGGGCGAACTCGAGCTGGTTCTGGTCGTTGGTGACGAAGAGGGCGAAGTCCACCGCCTCGCGCTGCGCCTTGCTGGCCTTGGGGACGGAGACTGTCATCGTCGGCAGGTGGATCACCCGCGCCTTGCCCTTGGGGTACGGGGCCACGAACGTCTGGGCGTACACCTCGGGGTTGTCCTGCTTCACCCGCAGCAGGAACTGCGGGCCCGTCACCAGGATGCCCAGCTGCCCCGCGCTGTACCGCTCCGTCGCGCCCAGGTAGCCACGGCGCAGGGTGTCCTCCGGGAAGTAGTCCTGCTTGAAGAGCTGCACGTACCGCTCCAGGTAGGCCACGTGGGCGGGGGAGTTGAAGACCGCCCGCTTCCCGTCGGGGCTGAGGATGGGCAGGCCGTTCTCCTGGAAGCGGTGCAGGAGGCGTATCGAGTCCACGTTCGGCATGAAGCCGTAGACCTTCGTCCGGTCCTTGATGGTGCGGGCGTGGGCGATGAGCTCGTCCTCGGTGGACGGGGGGTCGTTGGGGTTGAGCCCCGCCCGCCGGTAGAGGGCCACGTTGTAGGCCAGGACGTTGGGGGTGACGTACCAGGGGATGCCGTAGGTGCGGCCGCGGAAGCGCGCCGCCGCCCACAGTCCCTCGAAGTAGCGGCCCTTCTCGGCCGCGGGGACGGCGGCATCCATGTCCACCAGCACCCCCTGCTCCGCCAGGCGGATGGAGAGTTCGGTGTTCAGGTTGACGACGTCGGGCGCCACCCCGCCGGCCAGCGAGGCGAGCAGCTTCTGCTCGATGGCCGCGAACTGGACGTCCACCCAGCGGATCTTCACACCCGGACGGGCCCGCTCGTAGGCGGCGACCACCCCGTTCACGTAGTCGGTGAAGAACGGCTGGAGGGCGATCGTCCAGAACTCGAGGGTGACGGCAGGAGCGCCCCGGGCGGGGAGCCCGACCAGACCGAGCACGGCCAGGGCCAGGGCGACGACGGGTGCGACGGCGCGGCGACGCATGACACAGCCTCCCGCTGTCCCTACGACAGCCTCGCTGGTCGGGTTCGGGACGGAGTGCGGGAGTCCTCCCCCGGAGGCCATCGACCCGAGGGCACGGCGCTACCGGGAGGCGGGGCGGGATCCATCGAGGAACGCCACCCGGGGGGCCCCCGGGAAACGCGACGGGGCCGCGGCCTGCGACCGCGACCCCGCCACGTGTTCCAGACCGACCAGGGCCTACCGCCCCGTGGTGAGCACGGGCTCGGGCGTCACCTCCACCTGGATCTTCCTGGGCAGGGCGTGCTCCGCCAGCGGCGCGGTGATCTCGAGGACCCCGTGGACGTACCGGGCCTGGATGTCGTCCGCGCGGACAGTCGAGGGGAGGGTGATCGTCCGCTCGAACGGCCCGTAGGTGAACTCGCCGAAGACGTAGTCGTCCCGCGGGACCTCGTACTCGAGCTTCCGCTCGCCCTTGATGGTCAGCGTGTTACCGGTGACGGAGAGGTCCACGTGCTTGGGGTCCACGCCCGGCAGAGCCACGCGGATGTACAGCCTGTTGTCCCGGTAGAACGCCTCTGCCGCCGGGGTCCAGGAACGGGTGGAGGAGACCAGGGGCTCCGCCCCAAAGGCCCTGGCGAAGAGGTTCGCCATGTCCCGCTGGAGGTTGAAGAGTTCCTCGAACGGCGACCAGCGCTCCCAGCGCAGCACACTCCCCCACCTCCTTGCAGAGTCCACCTCCTTGCAGAGTCTGGTGTGAGAACCTGATCTGGGAGGCAGGTCCTGTCAAGGTTTTCCCCCTGCCTCCTCTAAAAACCTTAAATGATAGTTCAGGCGGCTGTCAATAGGCCCATTTGCCCGGTAAAAAGCCGAAAATTAGGCTCTTGGCCACCCGGCAAATGGTCTTAAAACGAGGCTCCCTGGGGTGTCGTTTCCTCTTGGGCCCCCAGCGGCTGCCACCCCACCACCTGGAAGGTCTGGAGCCGGCGGTTGGCGGTCGGGACCCACCGCACCCGGACCGGGAAGGCGAAGTCGGGCGCGAGGCGGCCCTGCGCCACCCAGGCCCTCCCCGCCGGATCGCCGGCCAGGGCGGGACCGGCCAGCACCGTCAACTCCACCGGCCCGTCCACCAGGTGCACTTCGTCGAGGACCGGGATGCGCTCCAGCGCCGTCCGCAGGCGCTCCCACACCTCGGGCGAAGGCAGGGGGCGCAGGTTTACTAGCCCGATGTTGCGCCTCAGCGGACCGACGATCTTCACGTTGGCGAGCTCGACGCTCACCCCCGCCTGGCGCAGCCCCTCCAGCAGGACCTCGTTCGCCTCGGCCACGGCCCGCCCGTGGTAGGCCGGGTTCACCAGCGGCTTGAGGAGGTGCTTCAGCTTGCACCCCTCCCGCCGGGGGTGCTCGCCGATGCGCGGGACCTGCAACCCCAGGTGGTCGGCCAGGGCGCGGATCTGCGGCTTGTCCAGGTCGAGGAGGGGGGCGTAGTACCCGTTGCAGACCTTCATCCCCCGCTGGCCCCACGTGTCGCTGCGATTGGAGCCGGTGAGGACCAGCCGCCCCATGGCCACCTTCCGCACCATGCCGAGCTTGATCTCGCGGGTGCACCGGTTGCAGGCGGGGCCGTTCCGCTGGATGCGGTGCTGCATGACCTGCCCCAGCAGGCACTTCTGCCGCAGCCCCAGCCGCTCGGCCATCTCCAGCACGATGGCGTTGCCGCGCCGGTAGGCGTAGTCGCCCATGTTCACCGTGACCAGGAGGACCCGCTCGGGGCCGAGGGCGTCCCGGGCGAGGGCGGCGACGGTGGTGCTGTCGAGCCCGCCGCTGAAGGCCACGACCACAGGCTGCCCCTGCGTCGTCGCGCGGATCTCGGCGCGCAAGGCCTCGGCGAGCCGCGGGGGATCGTCGCGGAGGTCCTCCGGGAGAGCGGCCACCGGGGGAGAGAGCTGGTGGGGTGGGAGCGAGACTGGCGGAGAGGGTGGGATTCGAACCCACGAGAGCGTTTCCGCCCTAGCTGCTTTCAAGGCAGCCCCGTTCATCCGCTCCGGCACCTCTCCAGGGCCTGATTATAATGGAAGGCGACACGCCCCGGAGGTGGTCCATGGCGCTCCCCGAGTTCCGCAACGAGCCCTTCTCCGACTTCTCCACCGACGCCCACCGCAACGCGATGCGCGCCGCGCTCGACCAGGTGCAGCGCGAGCTGGGTCGGGAGTTCCCCCTGCTCATCGCCGGGGAGCGCCTCCAGGGTGACGGCACCTTCACCTCCATCAACCCCTCGCGCAAGGAGGAGGTCGTCGGCGTCTTCCCCCGGGGGACCCCGGCGCACGCGGAGCGGGCGATCGAGGCGGCGGAGCGGGCCTTCGAGTCCTGGCGCCGGGTACCGGCCGAGGAGCGCGCGGCCATCCTCCTGCGCGCCGCCGACCACCTGCGCCGGCGGAAGTACGTGGCGGCGGCCTGGCAGGTGTACGAGGTCGGCAAGAACTGGGCCGAGGCCGACGCCGACGTGGCGGAGACCATCGACCACCTGGAGTGGTTCGCCCGCGAGGCCCTGCGCTACGCCCGCGGCCAGCCCACCGTCCCCCACCCGCAGGAGTACAGCGAGTACGTCTACCTGCCCCTCGGCGTCGTCAGCGTCATCCCGCCCTGGAACTTCCCCCTGGCCATCCCGGTGGGGATGGCCGCCGCGGCCATCGCCGCCGGCAACACCGTGGTGCTCAAGCCCAGCAGCGACTCCCCGGCCAACGCCTACGTCTTCGCCGAGGCCATGGAGGCGGCGGGCCTGCCGCCGGGCGTGCTGAACATCGTCACGGGGTCCGGCGCCGACGTGGGGGACGTGCTGGTGCGCCACCCGCGCGTGCGCATGGTGGCCTTCACGGGGTCCAAGGAGGTGGGCATCCGCATCTACCAGGAGGCGGCCAAGGTGGCCCCCGGGCAGATCTGGCTCAAGCGGGTCATCTGCGAGATGGGCGGCAAGAACGCCGTGGTGGTGGACGAGGAGGCCGATCTGGAGGAAGCGGTGACGGCGGCGGTGGCGAGCGGCTACGGCTTCCAGGGGCAGAAGTGCTCCGCCGGCTCGCGCCTGGTGGTCACCGCGCCGGTCTACCGCGACGTCCTCGAGCGCTTCGTGGAGAAGGTGCGGGCGCTGGAGGTGGGGCCGGCGAAGGACAACTACCCGGTCGGACCGGTGATCAACGAGCGCGCCATGCGCACCATCCTCGGCTACATCGACGTCGGCAAGCGCGAGGGGCGCCTGGCGGCGGGGGGCGAGCCCGCCGACGGCGACGGGTTCTTCATCCAGCCCACGGTCTTCGCCGACGTCGACCCGCGGGCCCGCATCGCCCAGGAGGAGATCTTCGGGCCCGTGGTGGCGGTGATCCGCGCCCGCGACTTCGACGACGCCCTGGCCATCGCCAACGCCACCGAGTACGGGCTGACGGGCTCGGTCTTCTCGCGCAACCCGGAGAAGCTGGCCCGGGCGCGGCGGGAGTTCATGGTGGGCAACCTCTACCTTAACCGCAAGTCCACCGGGGCGCTCGTGGGGGTGCACCCCTTCGGCGGCTTCAATATGAGCGGCACCGACGCCAAAGTCGGCGGCCCGGACTACCTGCTGTACTTCCTGCAGCCCAAGGTGACGTCGCTCAAGTGGCGCTGAGAGCCGGAGGACCGACGCGACCGGGAGTCTCGCCGTTGGAGTTTCGAAACCGCGAGGTGCCCGTCAGAAGGCGGAAGGCGCTGCTCATCCAAAGGCTGCGGCCGTCCGTGCGTCACGGCCACTCGGTCCGGACCCAGTGCTGTTCGGTGTTCGTGACGGAGCGCCTTGGAGCGAGAGCGGTCAGGGGCGTCGTGACGTTCACAGTCGCGCGACCCACTCGTCGAGCGTCTCCCGGCGGCGGACCCGGGCGAGACGCGCCACCGCCCGTCCGCGGATCGTAATGGTCCACTCCCGGCCCTGCTGGACGTCGCGCAACAGCTCACTGAGCCGCGCGCGGGCTTCCCGCACCCCCACGCTGTGCGGGACCTGACGCACCGGGCGCTCTCGCGCCGACGACGCTCTCCGCCTTGCCCGTCTCGACTTTGCCTGTCTCGACTTGGTGGTCATCGTGACTACACTATAACGGATGCCCGGCATCCCTCAGGTCCAGGTCACCCTCCACCCCGGCCTCGAGCCCGTCCTGCGCGAGGTCGGCGAGGTCCCCCCGGGCCCCTTCGTCCCCGCGCGCTTCCAGGTGGACGCGCTGGAGGCGGTGCGCCGGGGCGACGTGCTGGTCTCGGCGCCCACCGGCAGCGGCAAGACGTGGATCGCCGAGCGGGCCATCGCCGAGCTCCTGGAGCGCGAGGGCACCGCCTGGTACACCACCCCGCTCAAGGCGCTCTCCAACCAGAAGTTCCTGCGCTTCCAGGCCCTCTTCGGGGAGGACCGGGTGGGGCTGCTCACCGGCGAGCGGCGCATCCGCCCGCGCGCCCCCGTGGTGGTGGCCACCACCGAGATCCTGCGCAACGCGCTCTACGACGGCGCGCTGCACGTCGACCTGGCCGTCCTGGACGAGGCCCACTACCTGGGCGACCCCGAGCGCGGCATGGCCTGGGAGGAGATCGTCCTGCTGGCCCCCCCGCTCACCCACCTGCTGCTCCTGTCGGCCACGATGCCCAACGTGGACGTGCTGGCCGACTGGCTCGCCCGGGTGCGCGGGCGGCGGCCTGCCGTGGTGAGCGAGACGCAGCGGCCGGTCCCGCTGCGCCTGGTGCTGATGGACGCCCGCGGGCACCTGCTGCCGCAGGACCTGGCCGGGCGGGTGCGCGGCGGGGAGCGGCGTCCGGGGTGGCTGCTGACCCTGATGCGCGAGCTGGACGCCGCCAGTCTGCTCCCGGCCATCCTCTTCTTCCCGTCTCGCCGGGAATGCGACGAGGCGGTGCGCGAGCTGACCGGCGTACGCGGCCCCGGGGAGGAGGCGCGGCGCGAGGCCTTCACCCGGTGGGCGCAGCGCTTTCCCTACCTGGCGGGGCACCGCTTCCGCACGGCCTTGGTCCGCGGGGGCGTCGCGCCGCACCATGCCGGGCACCTCACCGCCTGGCGCCTGGTCGTGGAGGAGCTGCTCGACCGCGGCCTGGTGCGGGCGGTGGCCGCCACCACGACGCTGGCCAGCGGGCTGGACGTGCCCGCGCGCACGGTGGTCTTGACGACGCTGGCGCGGCAGAGCCCGGAGGGGCGCGTCGACCTGAGCGCCACGGAGTTCCACCAGATGACCGGGCGCGCCGGGCGCCGGGGGCGGGACCGCGTGGGCGTGGTGGTCCTGCCGGCCTCGACGCGGGCGGAAGCGCTGATGGGCCTCGCCCTGGCCGGGGCCGAGGTCGAGCCGGTGCGCTCGGCCTTCCGCCCCGGCTACACCCAGGTCCTCAACCTCTTGCGCCGGCGCACGCTGGCGCAGGCGCTGGACGAGCTGGCGCGCTCCCTGGCCGCCTACGAGGCGGAACGGTTCGGGTGGAGCGGGGGTGAACTCTCCGGGCGGCAGCGGCGCCGCCTGCGGTTGCCGCGAGGTGCGGCTGCCCGCGCCTTCGAGCGCGCGCGCGACCCGCTCACCCAGACCTTCCTGCTGCGGGCGGCGCTGCTGCAGGCGCTGGGCTACCTCGACGAGGAGGCTCGCCTCACCGAGGACGGGCGGTGGGCCGCCGAGCTGCGCCATCCCCGGGTGCTGGTGCTGGCCGAGGTGGTCCGCCGCGACGGCGTGCCGGCACAGCCGCCGCGCCTGGCCGGCATGGCCGCGGCGCTGGGCTCGGAGCGTCCACCCCGCGCAGGGGGGGAGCGGGTGCGCCTCGGCGGCCTGGCTTCACTCGTCCGCCGGCTGGCGCGCCTGGAGGCGGAGTTCGGGCTGGAGCCCAACCCTGTCGAGGAGGAGTTCCGGCAGGAGTGGGACCGCCGGCGCCGCCGTGCCCTGGCCTCGCCCGCTGAACGCCGGGCCGCCGCCGCGGAGGCCTGGGCCGGTGGGGCGGAGTGGGTGCCGCTGGTGCAGGCGCTCGACGTGGAGGAGGGGGACCTGCAGCGCATCATCCTCCAGGCGGCGGAGGCCCTGTTGCAGCTCGAGGGCCTGCCCCACGAGCACGTCCGGCAGACGGCGCGCGCGGCCCGCCGGGCGCTCCTCCGTCCGCCGGTGATCTAGCACGGGTCACCCACCCACTCGTGGGAGCACGAAGCGGGTAGCGCGGGGAGCGAAGGAAGTCCCGCCACCGCCACCTTACAGCACTGACAATCCGCCGGGACGAGGGGCGACATGGCCTGCCGGGAGAGCTCGCTCGACTTCCTCCGCAGCCTGGGGTACACCGCCATCCACCTGCCCCGCGAGCGCATCGCGCCCCTCGACCTGGTGGGGCGGCTGCCCGGCGGGCGGGCCCGCCACCTGGGCTCGCTCACCGCCCTCATGGTGGGCGACGGCGAGGTCCCCCCGGTGACCCGCGACGAGGTGGTCGCCGAGATCAGCGGCCGGCACACGGACGCGCTCGACGTGGGGATCGGCCTGCGCCTGCTGGTGCGCTTCCTGAGCGCGCTGGCGCCGGTGACCCTGGCCCTCGACGCCGTCTTCGAGCGGGCCCGGCGGATCGAGTTCACCTACGAGGACGTCCGCTCGGACAGCGTGGACCTCATCGCCCTGCGCCGGTGGCTGGGCCGCCGGCCTCCCCTCGACCACACCAACCCCGTCATCGACGACTACTTCATCGGCGAGGGCGAGGCGGTGGTGATCACGCGCACCCTCAAGTCCAACCGCTTCGGCGTCACCGCCTACGACGAGGCGGAGCAGCGGCTGGCCATCGACCTCACCCGCCAGCGCCGGGCGCTGGCCGAGGCAGGGGTGGAGGTCACGCAGGACGCCCGGTGGAAGACCTCCTTCAGGGGCTCGGTGCGGCTGGTCTTCGCCTTCCAGGGGTTCCTGCTGCGCATCGACTCACGCGGGCTGCACGTCTCCGACGACGTGCCGCCCGAGATGGGGCTGCTGGCGGTGGCCCCGGTCCTGGGCGAGGAGGTGCGCCCGCGCCCCGTGGTCTGGCCCGCGCACGGACTCCTCCGGCTCGACTGACCCTGTTCTTCGTCGGCCTGCTCGTCGGGTTCGTCGTGGGCGTGCTCCTGACGCTCTTCCTGCGCCTGCCCCTCGCGGACTGGCCCACCTTCATCCGGGCGGCCGCGACCGGCTTCGGCCTGGGGCTCGGGCTCGTCGCCGTGGCCTGGGCGGTCAGCCTGGCCGTCCGCCTGCTCGACCGGCAGTCCCAGCGCCTGCGCGGCGGGGCCGGCGAGCCGTGACCGCCGTCGTCCTCGGCGCCCTGGCCTTCGGGGCGGGCGTCGGCTACGGGCTCGTCGTCGTCGCCCTCCTCGTGGTGCTCAAGCAGGCGGCGCTCGAGCCGGCCTGGGAGTGGCTGCTGGAGTGGGTCGAGCAGCGCTTCCTCCCGCCCCACCCGGCCGAAGCGCGCCGCTCCACCATGGCGGGGCGCGGGGAGATCGTGGTGGTCTCCGACCTGCACGTGGACACCTGGGACCGCGCGCCGGAAGGGCGGGCGGCGCGGGAGGCGGCGCTGCAGGCCTTCCTCGACGCCATCGAGCCGACGACGATGGACCTGGTCATCAACGGCGACCTGCTGGACGCGCCGCCCCGGCCCGACGACACCTGGCAGGGCGCGGGGGTGGAGCTGCGCGGCAGCCTCTTCCCCAAGTACGAGGAGGTCCTGGCCGACGTGGGGGAGGTGGCGAACCGCGCACCGGTCCCGGTCACCGTCACCCTGCTCTACGGGAACCACGACATGGCCGCCAGCGGTCTGCGCTACGACCTGGTGCGCCGGCCGCACCTGCTGCGGCGCCTGCGCCTGCCGGTGACCACGGCCTGGTACCCCAACGTGATCATCGGCGTCCCCGCCGACCCCACACGCTACGGCCAGGAGCCCTACCGCTTCTACATCGACCACGGCCACTTCTACGACCCGGTGCTGCTCCTCTACCTGCGCGACTTCCTGGCGGCCGCGCTGCGCCGGGACCTGCGGCGGGCCTTCACCGGATTGGTCCTGGTGGGGCAGCGCCGCGGCGCGGAGCAGCAGCCCATCCCCCGGCCGGGCCTGGCCCCGCCGCGCCCGCGTACCCTGGACCAGCGCGTGGCCGCCTGGCTCGTGCGCTACCGGTGGCGGTGGAAGGCCCGGCGCGTGGCGGGGCAGCGCAGCCGGGCGGAGGTGGCGGAGGGACGCCGGCCGCTCACCGGCATCCTCTTCGGGCACACCCACCTGCCCGACCGCTACACCTTCCGTTTGGGCGGCGTGCGCGGGATGATCTACGTGAACACCGGGGACTGGGCCGGCGACACGGGACACGGCACTTACACGGTCATCACCCAGGACGGGGTGGTGACGCAGCACGACTGGCTCGACCCCGCACGCCGCGCGCCGCACCACAGGGGCGCGCCGCACCACAGGGGCGGCGGAGCGTAGGGGCCGGGTAGTGTGGAGCGCGGGAGCGTGCGGCCGGGAGTGCGCGGCATAGGCCGCGGGACGAGGGGGATGCGGGCATGCGCGGGCGGGTGAGCCGGTTCGACCAGGGCAAGGGCTACGGGTTCATCGAGGGCGAGGACGGGCGCGAGTACCTGGTGCACTTCACGGCGGTGCGGTCCGACCTGGACGCGATGCGGCCGGACTGCCTGGTGGAGTTCGCGCCCGTGAAGACGCCCAAAGGGCTGCAGGCCGACGACGTGCGCCCGGTGGACGCGTAGGGGCACCCGCACGCCCGCTGAAGGTCCACCGCGAGGCGACCGCCCATGACGCCGTTGCCCACCGGCACCGTCACCCTCCTCTTCGCCGACATCGAGGGATCGACGCGCCTGCTCCACCGGCTGGGCGACCGGTACCCTGCACTGCTCGAGACCTTCCGGGAAACCGTCGGCCGTGCCGTGGAGCGGCACGGCGGGACCGTCGTGGATGCCCGGGGGGAGGAGCTCTTTGCCGCCTTCCCCGGCGCCCGCAGCGCCCTCGCCGCCGCCGCGGCCATCCAGGAAGCCACGGCCCGGCCGCTCCGGCCGGAGACCCCGCCGCTGCACGTCCGCATCGGGCTGCACACGGGCGAGCCTGTCGTGGCCGGGACGCACTACGTCGGCATCGACGTCCACAGAGCCGCGCGGATCTGCGCGGCCGGCCACGGAGGCCAGGTCCTCCTCTCCGCGGCTACCCGCCATCTCGTGGTGGACGACCTGCCGGCAGGCGTGACGCTGCGCGACCTGGGCCTCCACCGCCTGAAGGACCTCTCGGAGCCCGTGCACCTCTACCAAGCAGTGCTCGCCGGCCTGCGCGCCGACTTCCCGCCCCTGCGCTCGCTCGGCCCGGTCCCCCACAACCTACCGGTGCCGCCGACCAGCTTCGTCGGCCGTGAACGAGAGCTGGCCGAGGTCCGGGACCTCCTGGAGCGGGCCGGGCTGGTCACGCTCACCGGGTTCGGGGGGAGCGGCAAAACCCGTCTCGCCCTGCAGGTGGCGGCGGGCCTCCTCGACAGCTACCCGGACGGGGTGTGGCTGGTGGACCTCTCCACGGTGAGCGATCCCGACCTCATCCCCCACACGGTGGGCGCCGCGGTGGGCCGGCGGGAGGAGGGCGGGCCCACGACGCTTGCGGTCCTCCTGGACTACCTGGCGTCGAAGCGGCTGCTGCTCGTCCTCGACAACTGCGAGCACCTCGTGGGGGAGTGCGCGCGCGTCGTCGAGGCGATCCTGCGCCGCGCGCCGGGGATCAGGGTGCTGGCGACGAGCCGCGAGGTCCTGCGCGTCCCCGGCGAGGTCGTCTACGCGGTCCCGCCGCTCTCCCTGCCGGCTGGACCGGACGGCGACCCGGCCACGGTGCTGGCCTCGGAGGCTGCCCGCCTCTTCCTCGAGCGGGCCGGCCTGGTCCGCCCGCCGCGCTCCCTGCACCCGCAGGAGGCCAGGGCCGTGGCGGCCATCGCCAGGCGGCTGGACGGGATCCCGCTGGCCATCGAGCTGGCCGCCGCCCGCGCCCGCGTGCTCGCGCTCGAGCAGATCGTGCAACGGCTCGACGACCGCTTCCGCCTGTTGAGCCGCCCGGCGCGCGGCGCCGTCCCCCGCCAGCAGACCCTCCGCGCGACGATGGACTGGAGCTACGACCTCCTGCTGCCCGAGGAGCAGGCGCTGCTGACGCGCCTGGCCGTCTTCGCCGGGACTTTCGACCTCGAGGCGATCGAGGCGGTGTGTGCCGATCCGCGGCCCGGCAGCGGGCAGGGGGCGGGCGTCCTGGACCTGCTCACCAGCCTGGTGGACAAGTCCCTGGTGATGGTGGAGCCGTCCACGGACGTGGCGCGCTACCGGCTGCTGGACACGGTGCGGGCGTACTGCCGGGAGCGGCTCACTGCCCCAGACCTCGCCGCCCTCCAGGACCGCCACCTCCGCTACTGCACGGGGGTGGCCGAGGTGGCGGAGCCGCACCTGCGCGGTCCCGAGCAGCAGCGGTGGCTCGCGCGCCTCGACCGGGAACACGACAACCTGCGCGCCGCCCTGGCCTGGTCCGTCGGGCGGCCCGAGGCCGTGGGGTGGGGGCTGCGCCTGGCCGCCGCGCTGTGGTGGTTCTGGTACCGGCGCGGGCACTACAGCGAGGGACGGCGCTGGCTGCGCGCCGTGCTGACGGCGGCCGCCGCCGAGCCTGCGGCCCTGCGCCTGAAGGCCCTGTACGCCGCCGCCTACCTGGCATGGCGTCAGGGCGACATGGGCGAGGCCGAGACGTACTCCCTGGCCAGCGTGGGGCTGGCCCAGGAGCACGGGGAGCCGCTGCCGCTGGCCTACGCGCTCCTGGTCCGCGGCATCGTCGTCCGCGCCCAGCGCCGCCCGGCGCTGGCCCGGGAACTGCACGAGCGCGGCCTGGCCCTCTTCCGTCAGGTGGGGCACCTCGAGGGCATCGCCTGGTCCCTGCGAATGCTGGGGATCGTGGAGTGGCACGACGGCCGGATGGAGCAGGCGCGGGCGCGCTTCGAAGAGGCGTGTGCGCTGCTCGAGCAGATCGAGGACGGGTGGGCGGTGATGGTGTGCCTCAGCGACCTGGGCCGCGTGGCTGCCCACCGCGGCGACGACGAGGCGGCGGAGAGCCTGCTGCGACGGGCCCTCGACCGCTACACCTCCCTCGAGGACGAGATGGGGATGGCCAGCGCCTGGGAGCTCCTCGGGGAGGTGGCCGCCCGGCAAGGGCGCTTCGACGAGGCGGACGCCCTCCTCGCCCGCAGCCTCCACCTGTACGAGAAGCTTGGCGACCGCTGGGACATCGCTGCGGTGCACGCGGCCATCGCCGAGGCCGCCGAGCGCCGGGGGGAGCACGCGCGGGCGCGGACGGAGTGGATCGACGCGCTGCGTCGCTGGCGCGACCTGGCCGACCGCCAGGGCGTGGCCCGCTGCCTGGAGGGGCTCGCGCGCCTCGCGCGCGTGTCGGGCCAGGAGGAGCGCGCCGCGGCCCTGGCGCACGCGGCGGATACGGTGCGCGGGAGCCCCCGCCTCCCGGCCACGGCCGACACGCCACTGTCAGGCATGCTCCCGGCCGCCCCCGAGGCCCTCCGGGCGGTCATCGACGAGATCGTCGCGGCCGTGCTGAGCGACCCCGTCCCCGGTCAGAACGACTTGCCCACGGTCAGGAAGAAACCCGACCAGCGGTAGGTGCTGCCGCTGAAGCTCGACTCCCGGAACCCGAAGCTGAAGTCCCAGTCGTGGCCGCGCGTGATCGCGGCGGTCGTGGCGGCGACCGGAAGCGAGGCCACGAGCGCTGTCACCGGAGGCGAGGGCATCTTGTAGCGGACCGCCACACTCCAGTCCGTGCCGCTGCGCGGCCCCAGGTAGGCCGCGGCCCCGACCGTGAGCGACCAGCCGCCGGAGTCGGCGAACGGGACGATCGGCAGCATGGCGTCGAGCCCCACGCCCAGGTGGCTGGTGGAGACCGCCCCCGCCTGCACGGACCGGAAGCTGGCCAGAGCCCGCCAGGTCACGCGCTCCATGGCCACCCGGTACGCGCCGTCGACGCGCCACAGGGTGTCGGTGCCGAGGCCGTCGGAGCGGCTGCCCGTCAGGACCTCGAGGCCGAAGCCCCAGGGCGCATCCGGAGAGGTGAAGCCGTAGCTCAGACCCCACAGGAAGGTCGTCCAGGAGCCCCCGGCGCCCCCGTCGATGGACGCCGATGCGGGCCAGCCGACGATCCCGATGCGGTGGAAGTACTGGGGACGCTCCTGCGCCTGGGTGGGTATCGCCCCGGCGAGGACGAGGGCGGCGACGAGCAGGACGTGCGCGACGAGCCCCTTCCGCATCGCGGCCTCCTTGGTGTCCACCGCACGGCTGCGACGTCGTCGGCGGGCTGACCTGACGTTGTTCCGGGGCGGTCGGGAGAATCCTGCCTGGGCAGGATTTGGCGGGCCCAAATGCCAAGAGGCTCTGGCCGGGCTGCCCTGGACCGGGGTGCCGTTCGATCCGAGGAGGCGACACCATGGAGATCACGGTGAACGACCAGAAGGTCTTCGCTCTGGCCGCGGCCTTCACCCTAGAGCAGGCGCGGGAGCGCGCCTGGGACCACAAGACCGCCGCCTTCGGCGCCGTCTCCCGGCTGCTCCTGCGGCCCAAGGGCGATGAGATCACGGTCGCCTCCATCGAGAAGCGCTTCGACCCGCTGTGGCACGCCGTCGCGCACAAGCGGCTGGTCTACGACCGCGGCCGGGAGTACCGGGTGCCGGTGGCCGACCAGGCGGTGCGCGGCGTGACCATCGACGGCCGGGACTACCCGGTCGCCCAGGGCCCCGCGCCCTCGATCATCCTGCGGGGCGTGGAGCACTGCGAGGAGGACGTACGTGCATCGCTCCTCGTCGACGGTGTGAGCGGCGAGGAGACCCAGGCGCCCGCTGCGCTGCAGGCGCCGCGCGAGGAGGTGATCGACCTGGCCGCCTTCGCCCCGGCCGACGCCGTGGTGGTGCCGCCGGAGGTGAAGGCCTCCCAGGTAGTGCAGCGGCTCGTCCAGCGCCTGATGACCCCCTACGAGGCCGACCAGGTCTTCGAGGAGCGGATCGAGGTGGAGCACGTCCACCTGCTCTACGTTCCGGTCTTCGCCTTCGAGTACGCCTGGACGGCCAGGGGGAAGAAGGCGGTGGTGGAGTTCGACGCGCTGAGCGGGCAGGTGCGGACGGACGGGCGGGCCTTCCAGCAGCAGGTCCGCCGCATCTTCAACCGGGACGTGCTCTTCGACCTGGGGGCGGAGACCATCAACCTGGTCGTCCCGGGCGGGGCCATCCCGCTGAAGATCGGCAAGGCCCTCCTGGACCGCCAGCGCTCGAAGCCCTAGC
>JAVHLY010000025.1 GCA_031081585.1 Armatimonadota bacterium | reverse complement strand
TGAGAGTTTCTCGACGTCCTTAAAGCAGGAGAGGGCGGCGATCTTAAGTGCTTCCGCCATCGTCGGGTAGACGTGGATCATGTCAATAAAGTCGTAGACCGTTGCCCTGAACCGTAAGGCCATCGCCGCCTCATGGATCACCTCACCCGCATCCCGGCCGACGATAGAGACTCCCAGTACCTGCTTCGTGTCCCAGTCGAGGACCATCTTGATCAGACCGCGGGTGTCGCGGATCGCGCCGGCACGGGGGACGACCCGCATGGGCACGGTCCCGCAGTTGCATCGGTGGCCGCGCCGGTTAGCTTCCTCGTCCGTCAGCCCGACCGTCGCGACCTGGGGGTCGGTGAAGATCGTCCGCGGGATGACCGTGTGGTCCACTCTGTGCCTTTCCCCATTGAGCGCGTTCACGGCAGCGATGACACCGTCGTGGGCGCCGACCGGCGTGGCGAGCTGGCTGCCGGTGTGCGGGCCGATCACGTCGCCGGCGGCCCAGATATTCGGGACGTTTGTCCGGAGGTATTCGTCGACGAGGATGAAGCCGTGCTCGTCCGCCTTCACCCCGACGTGCTCAAGCCCGATCGCGTCCGTGTTCGGCTGCCGGCCAGTCGCCACAAGCAGGCGGTCCGCCTCGTACCTGGCCTGTGTTCCGGCGGTCTCACCGATCGCCGCGATACGGCTCCCGACGCGTTCGACCCGGCCCACCGTAAGGTTCGTCACGATGTTGACGCCTTCGGCCCGCAAGATCTCCGTCAGAGCAACTGAGACCTCCGGCTCATACGCAGGCAGGATCCGAGGACTGCGTTCGAGGACGGTGACTGCGCTCCCCAGCCGCTGAAAGAGCTGGCCGAGTTCCAGGGCGATATATCCCCCGCCGATGATGAGCAGGGAGCGAGGCAGTTCCCAGAGCTCCACCGCTTCATCCGCAGCAAGCAGGTCAGAGGTCAGGTAGGGCACCTGGTCGAGCCCGGCGATGGCCGGGATGATCGGCCGGGATCCGGTGGCAATGAGGTAGTGGTGACCGCGGAGTTTCCGGCCGTCGACTTCGACGGTGCCGTCCGGAGCGAAGCCCGCCTGTCCCGTGTGGACCGCAATCCGACCCGCGTCGGCGACGACGGACTGGTACTTCTTGTCGCGAAAGTCATCGATGATCTCGTCCTTCTGGCGGATGAGTGCCGGGAAGTCGATGTCCATGCCTCGCGACAGCAGGCCAGGGAAACGCGGCCGGGTCGCCTCCCAGTAGACCCGCGCCGCCTCAATGAGGTTCTTGCTGGGAAGGCATCCCCGGTTGACGCACGTTCCGCCCAGAACGCGTGACTCCGTCATGACCGCGGTCTTCCCCAGTTCGGCCGCCCGGATGGCCGCGGCGAAGGCCGTCGTTCCGGAGCCGAGGATGACGAGGTCGTAGGTCTCTTCGGCTGCGCTGTCTCTACCCATCCCGATATCCCCCGGACTCTCGTCCGTCCACTGTTTAGTGAGCGGACGGGTTTCTGGAAGCTCTGAATGATCGCGAAGCAGGGGCACTCCTCGACCGTCCGGACGCCTGGTGATACCTCCGCTTTCAGCAGGCGCCGCAGCCGCCGGAGGTCTCCCCGGATCCGCTCGAGCTGGGCAATTTGACCCTCTACCTTGGTGAGGTTGTCAGTCACCAGGGCGAGCACGTGCTCGCAGGGGGCCGCGCCCTCGTCCCGAACGGCCAGGATGCGGCGGATGTCTGCGAGGGACATGCCGAGGGCCTTGGCCCGGCGGATGAAGTGCAGACGATTGACGGTGTCCTCTTCATACATCCGGTAGCCGGCAGCGGTGCGCCCACTCGGGCGGACGAGCCCGACCCGGTCGTAGTACCGGAGGGTCTTGGCCTCGAGGCCGGCGAGATTTCCCAAACGTCCGATCGTGAGCATGGGATCCTCCTAGCGACGGTCCCCCAAACCGAGGGCGTGGCCGAAATTCCGCGCATTCGTGACCTGCCCGAGTGTGAATGCTTCGTCCAGAGAAAGCAGAAAAGTTCCGGGATGGCGCGAGAGCCAGGCCTCTGCAGCCTCGGTGTCGCGGAAGAAATAGACAAAGTGGCAGAAGTTCACAATGACGTTCCGGTCGAAGGTCCGGTCGGGCGCGAGGAAGGAAACGACGACGGTGGGCGGCGCGACGTTCCGGATGCCCTCCGGACCGACCTCCAAGGAGATCCGCGCTTTCGTCACGGGGCAGACCGATTCCACGGCCGCCGTCTTACCCAGGATGCCGGGGATGAACAGGCTATCCCAGGCACACCAGGTGTAGAGCGTTCTTCCGTCAATCGTAAAGTGGTGGGGTGGCATCTCGGCCACCGTGAGGCCGCCGAAGCCGATGACCGCGCCGTGGTCGTCCCGGAAGAGGGGCCACTTCGGGATGGTAGCCTCTACTGTGGCTTCGGGCAGGCTGACGGCATCCGCGACGCGCTTGAGGGGAACCGGGGTCCCTTTGCTCAGCAACCGGTATAGGGCGACCGCCACCTCCTGGCCCCTGGCGTCAAACCGGGGGACGGTCCCGACGATCTTGTCCGCCAGGTCCGCGGTTTTGGATGTCGTTTGGTGCATTTCATGAACCCCCTACGGGGCTGCCATGATGCGCTCAGCTAGCCCATTCTAAACCTTAAACCCAGGTTCAAGGTCAACAAACTCTTAGCACTCGTGTGGCGCCGTTAGATCAGCACCCGTTTTCTGATGCGGTCGCCCCAGCTCT
Organism: Armatimonadota bacterium; assembly: GCA_031081585.1. Classification (NCBI taxonomy): domain Bacteria; kingdom Bacillati; phylum Armatimonadota; species Armatimonadota bacterium. The sequence continues at coordinate 40,862 of JAVHLY010000025.1, read as the reverse complement.
GGAGAAGGAGTTCGAGTCCAGACTCGAAGACATCCGGATCGCAGTCAGCCGAAAGACCGATCGCAACCCCTCGTGGCAGGGGGCAGCCGAGGACGTGCGCGGGGTCGGAGTTTCGGCCGCGACAGGTTGATCTGCTCCATGCTTCACTGATGAAGTGGACATCGACGTAGGGTGGCGGGTAGCAGACGGTGGGCCACTTACGCCGCGCCTGATTCTTCGGCTGGAGCGGTCATGACAAATGCGGTGGTGGGTCAATTTGACCCACTGCCCGGAGGCGCCCATGCGGGTTTCTCGGTTGGTCGCGGGCACACGTTCGGGGGGCAGGGCATCAAGCCACCCTCCCCGTCCGGATGAAGTCAGCCACAATATAAGACGCCCTCCCGGCACCACGAACTCCCCTGTTATCGGCTGTTCACTTCCTCGGTTTGGCGTGTGCCACCTCCCCCCGTGGGAGGCCCCCTCGGTCATAACGACGCGCACCTCGCGGTCCTGCAGTTGCTGCACCTCGCGGCGGAAGCCGCACCGGACCAGCGCCATCCACACCACCCCCGGGCATGATGCTGCAGCCTGTGCGCCCGGCCCGGGCAAGAATACCCAAGCTGTGGCGCGGTGGGCTCAACCTTCCGGCTCCAGCAGTTCCAGCCGGTTGCCGAAAGGGTCCGCCGTGTACAGACGCCGGAAACCGGGCAGGGGCGCGTCCTCGACCACCGCGGCACCATGCTCCTGCAGGCGTCGGCGCCACGCCTCGAGGTCGGTCACCTCGAGGGCCACGTGCGCCTTGCGTGCCGGGCGGAAGTCCTGCTCCATCCCGATGTGGAGCTCCAGCCCCCCGCAACGGAACCAGACGCCTCCGCGAGCCGCGAGGTGAGGCGGCTTGGGAATCTCCTCCAACCCCAGCAGGTCACCGTAGAAGCGGCGGGCGGCCTCCTCGCACTTCGGCGGGGCCGCGATCTGGACGTGGTGGATGGCGCGCGCCCGCATGCCCCTCCCCCAAGTCGGTTTCACGGACACTGACTGGACGTCGACCCGTCCATCACCCTTCGCTACATCCCTCCTGACTGCTCGCGGCGCGCGCCGGGCAGTCGCCTCAACCACCTCATCCGTCCACCCCCCGGAACGTGCCTTGGGTGGGCATGAGCAGCCATGCCGGCTCCGCCAGCAGCCGCCCTACCGCCGCCAACGCCTCACCCCACGCCTCCGGGCCGACGGGCAGGCCGACAGTGCGGGGGGGAAGGACCGTCACCACCGGGACGTCGACCTCGGGCGGGATCCCGGCCAGCTCGCGCGCCGTGCGCACCGCCGCCTCGAAGTCGCCCAGCTCGTCCACCAGGCCGTGGCTCAGCGCCTGCGCGCCCGTCCACATCCGCCCGCGGGCCACCGCCTCCATCGCCTCGGGCGTCAAGCGCCGCCCCGCCGCCACCCGGGCCTTGAAGCGCGCGTAGACCTCGTCCATCCACCGGCGCAGGGCCGCCCACTCCCGGTCGGTGTACGGCACGGTTGCCGACGGCATGGTGGCCGTCGCGCCCAGCGCGATCACCTCGGGGCGCACGCCCGCCTTCGCCGCCAGCTCCCGCACGCTGAACTTCCCGGCGACGACGCCGATCGACCCGGTGAGCGTGGTGCGCGCGGCGACGATCCGGCGCGCTGCGCAGCTGACGTAGTACCCGCCCGATCCGGCAACGCTGCCCATGTGCACCACCACGGGCTTGCGCCGGTTCACCCGCTCCACCTCGCGCCAGATGAGGTCGCTGGCCACCGCCGACCCACCCGGCGAGTCCACGTGGAAGACGACCGCTGCCACCCGGTCCATGCGCTCGGCCGCCCGGAAGGCCCGGGCCACCGTCTCGTGTCCCGCCAGGCGTCGGCCGAGCAGCGGCAGGGGGATGGGGAGCTCGCGGCTCTCCCCCGGCACGATCGCCCCGACCAGCTGGACGACCGCGATGGCGCGCCCCTGGCGGTCCCGCCGGCGCACCGGCACGGGGAGGCGTCGGGCGACCTGCTCCCACGGTTGCAGGCGCGCCGAGCGGCCGTTCCGGCCGAGCAGGCGGGGGAGGTCGTCCTCGAAGGCGACGAGGTCGACCAGGCCGCGCGAGCGCGCCGCCTCCGCCGACAGCAGGCCCTCGTCCACGGCCTCGCGCACCCGCTCCGGCGCGAGGCCCCGCGAGCTGGCCACTGCCGTGACGATGTGGTCGAAGACGTCGGTGAGGAGGGCAGTGAGCATCTCGCGCTGCGGCGCCGGCATCTCCGGGTAGAGCCAGCGGTTGGCGGCGGTCTTGTACTCGGCGATGTGGTGGAACTGCGGCAGCACCCCCAGCCGGTCGAGGGCGGCGCGCAGGAAGGGCACCTCGGTGCGCGGGCCGAGGAGGGCGAGTTCAGCGCTCTCCGGCACGACCAGCCGGTGGGCGGCGCTGGCGACGTAGTACGCGGGGAGGTCGGCCATGGGCAGGTAGGCCGCGAGGTGCTTCTCTGAGGCGCGGAAGGCTTCGAGGGCCGCACGCAGGGCCTCCAGGGCGCCGAAGCCGGCCTGCAGGTCGTGCACCTTCAGCACGACGCCGTCCACCCGCGGGTCCGCGGCCACCCGGCGCAGGCGCGCCCGCACCTCCTCCAGGCTGAGCGCCGGTTTGCGGCCCAGCCACCGGTGGAGCCGGGGCACGCGCTCGTGGCGCTCGGGCAACGGCCCGCTCACGTCCAGGACGACGAAGTCCGGGGCGGGCAGCAGGCCGACCAGCAGGTTCCGCACCGCCTGCAGCGCCTGACCCGCGGCCTGGGCGAGGATACCGGCCAGGGAGGGGACGTGCGCTCGTCGACGTCCGGCTCGTCCAGGCTCTGGCGTGTGACGATCAGCCACCGACCGGCCTCCCTCGGGTCACAGGCGCCACATGCCCCGCTGCCTGCAGTCATCCTCCTCCCTTCCGTGAGTCTTGCCCGGCCTCCTGCGCAGGACCGTTGCGACACTGCCGAGCTCGTGCTGCGTCAGGATTCCGCACGCCGGGGGCGGCGGCCGCCGCCTGCGGCACTCACGGCACCAGGACGAGACGGCCCAGCACCCTGCCCTGACGGACGCGACGGAGCGCCTGGTTGGCCTCCGCCAGCGGCATCGGCTCTACGTGCCAGGTCACGGCCCCCCGCCGGGCCAGGTCGACGACCGTACGCAGCTCCTCCAGGGACCCCCAGACCGACGTCGTGGCGTGGACCTCGGGCGGGAGCGTGTCGAAGCCGACGGTGATGCGCCCGCCGCCTGCGCCCACCTGGACGATGATCCCGCCCGGCTGGACCGCTGCGGCCGCCAGGGCCAGGGTGCGGCGCGTCCCGACGAAGTCGAAGACCGCACGCGCCTGCGGCATCGAGGCCGCCTCATCGGGCCGCCGCGCCTCGTCGGCGCCCAGCTCCGCGGCCCGCCGGAGCTTGGCAGGGTCGCGGTCGACGGCCACGACCCGCACCCGCGCCATCACCCTCAGGTACTGCAGGGCGAACTGGCCGAGGCCGCCGATGCCGATCACCAGGGCCGTGTCGTGCTCGGTGAGCCAGGGCAGGGCGCGCCGTACGGCGCGGTAGGGGGTGAGGCCGGCGTCGGCCAGCGGTGCGGCGCGTACCGGGTCGAGGTTGCCCAGCGGAATCAGGTACCGTCGGGACGGCACCACCATCCACTCGGCGTAACCGCCGTCGGCGCCCCAGCCCGCCTCGACCGCGTCGGGGCACAGCTGCTCCTCGCCCCGCCGGCACCAGGCGCACGTGCCGCACCCCCAGGCGGCGTAGACCAGGACAGGGCCCATCTCCGGGGCCTCTCCGGCCACCTCGTGCCCCAGGACGAGGGGCAGCCGGATGCCGCCGAAGGCGCCATCGGCGATGTGCACGTCGCTGTGGCACACGCCGGTGGCGAGCACCCGGACCAGGACCTGCTCGCCCCGCGGGACCGGCCGGCGCCGCTGCACGAGCCGGAGAGGCTGGCGGAAGCGGACAAGCACCATCGCCCTCATCGGGGTGAGGGCCGGTCGAGGCCGTGAAAGCGCGTTTGGAAGAGTACTCCCGCGCCGATGGCGAAGGCGACCCAGGGGCCGACGTAGAGCGCCGTGGCCCGTCCGCCGATGATCCGCCGCGCCATGAGCATCGTCGGGACGCAGGTGCCGCCCGCGCCCCGCAGGCAGGTGAAGGCCGGCCCGGGGGCGAGCCCCAGCTCCAGCGTGGCATAGGTCAGGGGGACTATGCACACTCCTGCATATGTGTTCCCGCCCGGTGACGGGCAGGTCAAGGTTCAGCGGAGGGGGTAGGATAGAGCCATCGCCTGGATGGGCAGCCACGCCACCGACCGGACGGGTCGGGAAGGGAGAGCCCCATGCTCACGGTCCGCGGACTCCTGCGGGTGCAGCTCGACGAGACCTTCGCCCGCGAGGGCTGGCACCCGCCGCTTGCCACCGCCGTGCACGGCCTCACCGCGGCCCAGGCCGCCTGGAAGCCGGCGCCGGAGCGTCACTCCATCTGGCAGATCGTGCGCCACGTCATCCACTGGAAGCGCGGCGTGCTGCGGGCGCTGGAGGGGGACCCGCCCGACTACGAGCGGATGACGGCCGAGGACTGGGCGGAGGTCTCAGGCGACCAGGCAGCCTGGGAGGCGGACGTGCGCGCCCTCCAGGAGCTCTACGAGGCGTTCGGCCGGCTCCTGGAGGCACTGGGGGAGGACGGGGTGCAGCGGGCCGTCCAGGCCTACCGCCAGTCTTCAGGCCCCACCCCGGTGGCCCGCCGCTTGCTGAACGCGTTCACCCACGATGCCTACCACACCGGGCAGATCCAGTACCTGCGAGCCCTCCAGGGCATCCCGCTCGACCGGCTGATGACCGCGGCCTGGGACGGCCTCGGCGACCGTCTGGCGCAGGTCCTCGACCAGGCCCCCGCTCTCGTCCACGCCTACAACGGCGACGGGTGGAGCGCTCTGCACATCGCGGCGCACGCCGGACAGGCCGAGGCGGTGGCGATGCTGCTGGACCGCGGAGCGGACCTGGACGCCCGCTCGCGGAACGCCCAGGCCAACACGGCCCTCCATGCGGCGATCGCCGGGTGGCGGAGCGACCGCCGGACCGCCGTGGTCGACCTCCTGCTCGGGCGCAGCGCCGACCCGAACGCCCGAGATGCCCGGGGCAACACGCCCCTGCACCTGGCGGCGCACGAGGGTGACGCGGCGGTGGCCGGTCGGCTCCTGTCCGCCGGCGCGGATGTGCACGTGCGGCGCGCCGATGGCGCCACCCCCGTGGAGGTCGCGGACGCCCGGGGACACACGGCGGTCGCCGACCTGCTGCGCGCCCGCGCCGCAGCCGACTAGGCCCGACCCGCGTCCCCGGCCGGTGCCGCCCGCCGGTGTGATCCGGCGCACAGCGCTCGGTGGGTGTGGACAGCGTCACACCGCGGCCGTAGCCTGCGGCAACGCCTCCCCGGCGGCCTCCGGGGTACAGTGCCTCCAACGGCAGACCCGGAGGCATGGCGATGCGGCTGGCAACCATGGCGCTCCTGACGTTGGTCCTGGTGGCGGGCGCCGCCCGCCCGGGTGAGGGCGGGGGCTCGCCGAGGCCGCCCGCAACCTGGCCGAGAACATCCTGGGCCCGGGCACCGTGACCCACGTCGCTGCCGCCTACGGCGGTGCGCTGATCACCCTCCGCTGGGAGTCGCCGACCTACCGGGCCACGCACGAGCTAGCCTTCAACCAGGAACTGCTGTACACCGAGGCGGCATTCGCCACGGCGGCCATCATGCGCTACCTCCAGGAGGTGCGGCAGGTCCGCTTCGTCATCCTCCACCGCAACCGGGTGCTGGCCACCGGCCAGGGCAGCCGCAGCGGGGTCCGGGTGCGGTTTGCCCCGGAGCTCGGGGGCGGAGAGTACGTGCCGCCGGCCCAGCCGGAGCAGCCGGCAAGGTCCGGAGGTGGGGGATCGGCCAACGCCGTCCGCTAGCGCTTCCCGGTCTGCACCATCCCCCCGGTGGGCATATCTCGTAGGCTGCCCCTGAGGGGCGCCGGGAGGATGGAACCGGTGCCGCCCGCGTTGCACCAGTCTACGGCCGGTCCCCGGGAGACGGTCCCGACGCGCCGGGCCCCGCTCCAGATGGGGATGCGCCCCGCCCGCGTGCTGGTGATCGACGACGACCCCTGGGTGCGGACGGCGGCCAGGCGCGCGCTGGAGCCGTTGGGCGCCGTCGTCGAGGCCGCTCCGTCGGCGGCCGAGGGGCTGGCGGCGGCGCGCGCCGCTCCTCCCGACCTCGTGATCCTGGACAGCACTCTCCCCGACGGGGAGGGATTCGCGGTGCTGGAACGGCTGCGCGAGGAGGCCGCCACCCACGCCGCCCCCGTCCTCTTCCTGGGCGCCGACGACGACCCCAACACCGAAGTCCAGGCCCTGGAGCACGGCGCCGCCCACTACCTGGTGAAGCCGTTCATCCTGCCCCGCCTGGTGGCCCGGGTGCACGCCATGGTGCGGCAGCGCAGCCGGGAGGAGGGGCTGCGCCAGCGCGTGCGCTTCCTGGAGGAGATCGCCGTCTCCGACCCGCTCACGACGCTGCGCAACCGCCGCGCCCTCGAGGAGGGGCTCTACCTGGAGGCGGAGCGGGCCCGTCAGCGCCACCACCCGCTCTCCTGCGTGGTCCTGGACATCGACGGGTTCAAGGGGATCAACGACCGGTATGGCCACCGCGTCGGCGACGAGGTGCTGGCCCAGGTGGCCAAGACCATCCTCGAGCGCCGCCGCGAGCGGGACGTGGTGGGCCGTTACGGGGGCGAGGAGTTCGTGTGGCTCATGCCCGAGGTGGGGCGGGAGATGGCCCTGGAGCTGGCGGAGTGGCTGCGCCGGACCATCGAGGAGATGGAGATCCCCACCGGCGAGGAGAGCTTCACCTTCACCGTCAGCCTGGGCGTCTCCACCTACTGCTGGAGAGAGCACGGCGTCGTCGCGGCGGACCTGCTCTTCGAGGCGGCGGACAGGGCGCTGCTGCGGGCCAAAGCCGCGGAGAAGAACCAGGTGGTGTTCATGGACCTCCTCCAGGCCGCGGCCGAGAAGGACGGACCGCGCCAGCGCCCTGGATTTGACGGTGCGCTACCTGTCGAGTCTGCTCCGGGATCGTAGTCATGCGCCTACGTGCCTGCTGAAGGCGACGCCTCGCAGTCAGGGGGAAAACGTCCTCGGGAGTCACGACGGAACAATGGAGGATGCCATGGCACGGTACGGGCCGAAAGCCCAGCAGGCTGTGGAAGAGACAATGCGCAAATACAAGCGCGGACGGCTCCGCAGCGGGAGCGGCCGGAAGGTGAAGAGCCGCCGGCAGGCCATCGCCATCGGTTTGGCTGAGGCCAGGGAGAAAGGAGCAAAGGTCCCACGCCCGCCGAAGCGGTCGAGCAGGCGGCGGGCGGCGGGCAGGAGCCGGAGGAGGCGCTAGCGGGTTCCGCCCTGGAAAACGGGAGGAGGCAACCCGCGTCACTTCAGGGTCTCGGCCGCCCGTGCTGGGGAGAATGACGGGGACTCCCGCCCGCGGCGAATCGACCTGATGAGACCAATCGCCGTGCACAGGGAACCACGAGGAGGTGAGCGCAGGCTGTCGAAGGTGTCCATCTGAGGGTCGTTGCTCATCGTGGAGCGGTGACAGGAGGCTGCCGACCGCGGCTGGGGCATGGTGGAGATCTCTGAGCTCTCCGCGGGCTACGATGGTCCGTCGGTGCTGCACGAGATCACGCTGGCCATCCCCGCCGGCTTTCACGTCATCCCGGGACCGAACGGGGCAGGGAAGACGACGCTCTTCCGCGTGGTGGCGGGGATCCTGCCTCCACGTGCCGGGCGAGTGGTGGTGTTGGGCGAGGACGTGCAGGCCCAGCCGGCGATCAAGCGGCGCGTGGCGTATCTCCCCCATCGCGCTGGTCTTCATCCCGCCCTGACAGTGTCGGAGAATCTCGAGTTCTGGGCTCGTGTCCTCGGCCTCGCCCCGCGGGACCGCCACATCCGGATCGAGGGCGCGCTGGACCGCATGGGGATCAGGTCGCTCCGGGCGCACGCCGGCCGGCCGGTTGAGCCGCGGACAGGCCCAGCGGGTCGCCATTGCACGTGCCATGCTGGCAGACCCTCAGGTCTTCCTGCTGGACGAGCCCACCATGGGTCTCGATCCGGAGTCGGCGCGCGCGGTGCGCGACCTCCTCAAGCAGTTCGCCCGCGACCAGCGCATCGTCGTGTACTCCACGCACAACCTCTACGAGGCCTCGGAGCTGGCCGAAGAGGTCATCGTGCTGGCCGCAGGGCGCGTGGCCGCGCGCGGGACGGTCGAGGCGTTGCGCCGGCAGTTCGCGACCCGATGGCGAGTGGCCCTGCGCGTCGGCGGCGATCCCCGACCGGTGTTCGCCGCACTCGGATACTCCCCGGTCCAGGAGGGACCGCGGTGGATCGTCGAGATCACGCGTAGCCATCACGTGGGCCGGATCGTGCAGGCGATGGTGGAGGCGGGATTGGAGGTGCAGGAGGTCACGGAGGTCGGCAGTCCCCTGGAAGCCGTCTACTTCGGAGCACGAGACGCGCCGCCGCCGTGACCGACCGCCCCGCCGCCTTCCATCTCGCGAGCGTCCTGATCTGGCGGAGTTACCGGGAGCAGCGCGCGAAGCTGGTCCTCCTCCCGCTGGCGTTTGCCAGCCTCATCGCCCTGGTCCTGGCGAGCGTCGCCACCGGCCTGACGGTCCTGGGCCGCTGGTTCAGGCTGGCCGCGCTCCTCGAGTCTTAGGCCCAGCGCCGGCGGACCTCTTCCCGGATCCAGCTCGAGGCGGCTCTCATCCCTGTGCGCCCTGGGCCTCCTGGGTTTCCGCCCACAGCCGGTCGATCTTGGCCGCCATGATGAAGTCGTTTTCCGACAGTCCGCCGATGGCGTGGGTCGTCAGGGTGAAGGTCACGCGGCGGTAGCGGATGGTGATGTCCGGGTGGTGGTTCTCCTCCTCGGCCAGCGCCGCCACCCGGTTCACGAAGGCGATCCCGTCGAGGAAGCGTCGGAACCGGAAGGTGCGGCTCAGGGTGCGGGCGTCGTCGCTGAGGGCCCACGCGGGGACCTGAGGGGCGAGGGCTTCCGCTTGGGCGCGCTCCAGCGGTGGGACCCCGCCCTCGCAGGGAACACAGCGGCGGTCGGCCAGTGTCGTCATCCGGACCCCTCCTTCCGGTAGCCTCGACCGGGCCCCGGTGGGGAAGGCAGCAGGAACGAGGCAGCCGGCGGCGTAGTACAAGACTATAATCATGGTCTTTTTTCTGTCTATATCCTGACCAGGGGCGCTCGGGGCGGGAGGGACGGCGACGATGCGCGTGGTGAACACGGTGGAGCTGAAGGCCCGGACGAACGCGCTGCTGCGCGAGGTGGCGCGGGGCGAGGCGGTGATCATCACCCTGCGGGGGAAGCCGGTGGCCGCGCTAACCCGGCTCACCGACGCAGACCTGGAGGAGTTCGTCCTGCGCCACCGACAGGACGCGACACGCGTCCCGGCCGCAGAGACCGTCCGCTACCGCTACTTCACGGTGGAGGCCCCCTTCGGCCCGGTCTACGTGGCCTACGGGCCCGCCGGGCCGGTCCTGGTCTCCCGGGCCGCCTCCCCGGCCGCCTTCGAGCAGGACGCTGAACGGTACCTGGGCGCCCGGCCGGTCCTCGACGCCGCCCCGCCCGCGGAGCTGCGGGCGGAGGTGACGCGGGCCATCCGCGACCGCGTCCCCTACCGCGGCCGCGTCGACCTGTCGCGGGTGCCGCGCTTCGAGCGCGCGGTCCTCCAGGCGCTGCGGCGCATCCCGCCGGGACAGGTGCGGACCTACGGGCAGCTGGCGCGGGCGCTCGGCAAACCGGGCGCGGCGCGGGCGGTGGGGATGGCGTGCGCCCGCAACCCGCTGCCGCTGCTCATCCCCTGTCACCGCGTCATCCGCAGTGACGGGGCGCTGGGCGGTTACTCGCTGGACGGGGGCGTGGCCCTGAAGCGACAGCTCCTCGAAGCGGAGGGCGCCCTGCCAGCGCTCCTGGCGGTGCGGTAGCCCAGGCCGCGCGGCGCGCGGCGCCCGCGGCCCCCCCTGGGCGCGGAGGCCGCGAGCTCTCAAAAAGCCATCATCACTAAGCAATTAAAGGAAGCGGCCACTCGGTCGTGGAAGCGCCCTCCCGGGGCGGGTCCCAATTCTGCCAATCGGGGGGGAACGATCCATGGCCGATCTACGCAGGCTGTGCGTTGCCGTTGCTGTCGCGCTGCTCTTCGCCGTTACGACACTGGCCGCCGCGCCGGTGGCCGCTGCGCCCGAACTGCCGGGCGAGAACGCCATCCAGGCCCCGGAACTGCCGGGGGAGAACTAGCCAGGCGTGCGCGGGGACCCGCCCCGCCCGATCCGCCAGAGTTCCCAGCAGTGCAGCGAGCCCGGCAGGGTTCCCCAGCGGTGCAGCGAACCACTGTAGGGTCATGGTCAAGCAGCAGAAGACTTCCACCGAACCGGCTCCATCTTCGGCCCCGGCGTGGCTCCTGGCCTTCGGCGAGCGCCTGGAGCGCGCCCGCGGCCACGCCGGCCTGACGCAGGCGGGCCTGGCGCAGGGAGAGCTCTCCAAGAGCTTCGTCAGCCTGCTCGAGACCGGACGCTCCTACCCGTCGGTGGAGACGTTGCTGCTCCTGGCCGGGCGCCTGTGCACCTCCGTCGCGGGACTGGTGCTCGACGGGCCGGCGCTGCGCCTGGACACCGCACTCAGCCTGGCCCTCCTCGCCCGTTCGGCGGTCGACGCCGACCCGAAGCTGGCTCGGGCCCTGCTCGAGACTGTGGACCGCCTGGTACCGGACCTGCCGGTCCCGGTTCGGCTCGACGTGGCCGTCATCACGGCTCGGGCGGCGCTGGCCGAGGAGCGCCTGGACGAGGCCGAGCGGGCGCTCACGCAGGTGGTGCAGCAGGCCGAGACGGCCCAGGCCCTGGCCCCGCAGGCGCGGGCGCTGGCCCTGCTGGGACGCATCGCCCTGATCCGCCGCCGCTTCGACCAGGCTGCGGGCCACCTCACCCGGGCCGTGGCGCTGTTTCGGAAGGCCGACGCGCTGCGCAGCGAGGGCGGCATCGAGGCGTTGATCTGGCTGGGGTCGGCGGCCGTGAAAGTGGGGCGCCCCCGCTTCGCCCGGCGCACCTATGAGCACGCGCTGCGGCTGGCCCGCCGGCTAAAGCTCGTCGGGTTGCAGGGACAGGCGCTGCTCGGCCTGGGCTACCTGGCCTGGGCGGCCGGCGACCTGGCCGAGGCCACGCGCCTGATGCAGGCGTCCCGTGATGCCTTTCAGACCAGCGAGGACCGGCTCCACCTCTCCAGCAGCCTGCTCACCCTCACCACGCTCTACCTGGAGCAGGGGCGGCTCGACGAGGCGCTGGCCAGCGGCCGCCAGGTGGTGCGGTTGCGCCAGCAGCTGGGCAATCTCCGGCAGCTCAGCAGCGCGCTGGAGACCCTGGCCCAGGTGCACCTGGCCCGCGGCGACCTGGGCTCGGCGGAGCAGACCGCGCGCGAGGCCCTGGCGGAAGCGCGCCGCGCGGAGGACCCGCAGCAGGAGGCGCGGGCCCGGGCGGCGCTCGGCCGGGTCGAGGCGGCGCAGGGGCGGCGCGCGCCCGCGCTGCGCCACCTGCGCGAGGCGCTGGCCACGTTCGAACGGCTGGGGCTGGCCGAGGATGCCGCCGAGGCGGCGCGCCACCTCTCGCAGGTGTTGCAGGCCGCGGGTCGGCACGACGAGGCGGCCCGCTACCTCCACCGAGCTTTCCGCCCGCGCAGCCTTCCCTGAGCCCGCCCGCCGCCAGCCGCGGCCCTGCACGCTCCCGGGTAGGGCCGTGCTGTCGTTCAGGGGCCGGGCGTGGGATAATCTCTCCCGCCGCAGCCAGGCGGCCTCGAGGAGGCGGATCAGGATGCCGGAGCGGTTCTCCATGATCATCGGCGGACGGTCGGTCGACGGGCAGAGCGGCGAGGTGATGGAGGTGCGCAACCCGGCCCGCATCGACGAAGTGGTCGGCCTCGTCCCCCGCGGCGGGCGCGAGGATGTCCGGGCGGCCGTGGAGGCCGCCGTGGAGGCGCTGCGCACCTCCTGGTGGCCGCGCCTTCACGAGTCCCGCCAGCGCGGCCGGGTCCTGCAGCGCTACGTGGCCCTGGTGGAGGCGCACAAGGACGAGCTGGCGCGCACGCTCACCCGGGAGCAGGGGAAAGTCTACCGCGAGTCGGTGGCCGAGCTGGACAGCCTGATCAACACCTTCGACTACTATGCGGGCTACGCCGGGAAGATCGCCGGCGAGGTGAAGTACGTCCGGGACGGGGACAGCGTCATCAAGGTGGAGACCCGCAAGCAGCCGGTAGGGCTGTGCGCGGCCATCCTTCCCTTCAACTTCCCCGTCTCCCTCTACGCTTGGAAGGTCGCTCCCGCGCTCATCGCCGGGAACGCGGTGCTGATCAAGCCGGCCAGCACCACCCCGATCACCGACATCCTGCTCACGCAGCTCCTCCAGGAGGCGGGGGTCCCGCCGGGGATCGCCAGCATCGTCACCGGGCCGGCAGCCACCGTGGGCGACGAGATCCTGCGCGCCCCCGAGGTGAAGCGCATCGCCTTCACCGGTTCCACCGAGGTGGGGCGGCAGGTGGCGGCCACGGCGACGCCCCTGCTCAAGCACGTGACCCTGGAGCTGGGCGGCAGCGACCCGACGGTGGTGGCCGAGGACGCCGACCTGGCACTGGCCGCAGAGACCATCGTCCGCTCGGGACGCTTCCGCAACGCCGGGCAGTCCTGCACCTCGGTGAAGCGGGTCTACGTGGTAGCCTCGGTCTTCGAGCGCTTCATGGACCTGCTGACGGCCGCGACGCGGGCGCTGCGCGTGGGGGACGGGCTGCTGCCCGAGACCGACATGGGCCCACTCAACAACGAGCAGCAGCGCGAGGACGTGGAGCGGCTGCTTGCCGACGCGCTCGCGCGTGGGGCGGAGGCCGTGGTGGGCGGCCGGCGCCTGACCGAGGGGGCGTATGCGCGCGGGTACTTCTTCGCGCCCACCGTGCTGGTGAACGTCCCCCCCGATGCGGCCATCTGGCGGGAGGAGTGCTTCGGTCCCGTGCTCCCGGTGATGGCGGTGCGCGACCTGGAGGAGGGGATCGCCCGCGCCAACGAGACCGCCTACGGCCTGGGCGCGGGGCTCTGGTCGGAGAGCGACCGGACCATCGAGCGGTTCATCGCCGGCATCGAGTCGGGGATCGTCTGGGTGAACTACAAGCCGCTGAGCGTCCCGGAGACGCCCTTCGGCGGGGTGAAGGACAGCGGGGTCGGGCGGGAGCTGGGCGCGGAGGGGCTGGCGGAGTACCTGGAGACGAAGTCCATTCGCAAGTACATCGGCCGTGCCTGAGCGGCGCCACAACGCCCCGACCCGCCGGCCCACCCACCCGGGGCGGTCTGCCAGCCGGCGGCGTGCCATCCGCGGGCGCCGGGGCGGGGTACGGGTCATCGACGTGCTGAGCCGGGCTCGCCGCGCCACCCGTGACCTCTTCGAGGTGCTCGAGACGGGCGGGCGGCTGCAGGTCGCCTTCATGAGCCTGGCACCGGGCCAGACCTCGGGAGAGCCGTCTGCGCACGTCGATGCGGATCAGCTCATCTACGTCCTCAGCGGCACCGGCAAGGCGGAGGTGGCGGGCCGCACCTACCGGCTGCCGACGGGGAGCCTGGCCGTCATCCCGGCGGGCGCGGTCCACCAGATTCGCAACACCGGCACGGAGCCGATGACCTCCCTCAACGTCTACGCCCCTCCCGAATACGCGCCGCGCTACCGGGAGCGCTGAGGCCGGGGAGGGGGGGCCAGGCGTTGGGCGCCTGGCCCTTGCGTCTCCACCCGGCCTCTCGTATAGTCGCCTCGCGTCCTCCCATGTCCAGCTGCGGAGGTGGTCTCTCATGACCGGACGCGACCGCCAGGGCTGACAACCTAGCCGGCGTTCTCTCCTTCCGCTCCGACCCCGCTCGGGGTCGGGAACTCCGTCTTCAACCTGCCACAGTGGATGCTGGCGCCGGTCGAGCCGACCGCGGCCCGTGCCTGCCGTCGGGCTCCGGTCCTGCACCCGTGTGCGCCCATAGGTCGGGGAGCGCCGCGCGGGGAGAGTCACAACGAAGATATGTCGTTGTCATTCAGTACAGAAGGAGGCGGACCCCACCCATGGAGACGGTGATCGAGGTGGCAAATCTGACGAAGCGCTTCAACGGCCAGGTGGCCGTGGACGGGATCTCGCTGCGGGTCCGGCGGGGGGAGTTCCTGGGGTTCCTGGGACCCAACGGGGCCGGCAAGACGACGACCATCGGCATGCTGCTCGGGATCGTGGCGCCGACGGCGGGGACGGTGCGCATCCTGGGGCGGCCGATGCCGCGGGAGCGGCAGGCCATCCTCATGCGGGTGAACTTCTCCTCCCCCTACGTGACCATGCCCCACGCGCTCTCCGCCTGGGAGAACCTGCTCGTCTTCGCCCACCTCTACCTGGTCCCGCAGCCGCGGGCGCGCATCCACACGCTGGCGGAGCGGTTCGGCGTCGCCCATCTGCTCCACCGGCCGGTGCGGGCCCTCTCCTCGGGGGAGGCCGCCCGGGTGAACCTGGTGAAGGCTTTCCTGAACGACCCCGAGGTGCTCTTCCTGGACGAACCCACCGCCTCGCTGGACCCCGAGGCGGCGGACACGGTGCGGACCCACCTGCGGACGCTGCAGCGGGAACGGGAGCTCACCGTCTTCTACACCTCGCACAACATGGGCGAGGTCGAGCGCCTGAGCACCCGCATCGTCTTCCTGCACCGGGGGCGCATCATCGCCGACGGGCCGCCGGCCGAGGTCCTGCGCGCCACCCGCCACGCCACGCTGGAGGAGTTCTTCCTGGCGCTGGCCCGCTCCGGCGAGCCGGCCGGTGCGGCGGACGCGGTGCGGAGGACCGCGTCGTGAGCGCGCGGCGCATCGGCGCCCTGCTGCTGCGCCACCTCTTCGTCTGGCGGCGGAACTGGCAGTCCCTGACCGAGCTGTTCTACTGGCCGCTGGTGGACGTCCTGGTCTTCGGCTTCCTCTCCACCTACCTGACGCAGCGGGCGCCGGTGCCGTTCATCGTCGGGCTGCTGCTCGGGGCGCTCATCCTGTGGGACGTCTTCTTCCGGGTGCAGATGGGGATCACCGTCTCCTTCCTCACCGAGATGTGGAGCCGCAACCTGCTCAACCTCTTCACCAGCCCGCTGAGCCTGAGCGAGTTCCTGGTGGCGCTGATGCTCTTCGGGCTGGTGAAGATCGCCGTCAGCGCCTCCCTCATGGTGGCGGTGGCCTGGGTGCTGTACCGCTTCAACCTCTTCACGCTGGGGTTCCCGCTGGTGCCGCTCGTCGTGGCCGTGGTCCTGTTCGCCTGGGCGGTGGGCACGCTGGTGATGGGGATCCTGCTGCGCTACGGGCTGGCGGCGGAGACCCTGGCCTGGAGTCTCGCCTTCCTCTTCCAGCCCTTCGGGGCGGTCTTCTTCCCGATGAGCGTCTACGCCCCCTGGCTGCAGCGGGTGCTCTGGGCCCTGCCGCTCCCCCACGTCTTCGAGGGGATGCGGGCGGTGCTGCGCAGCGGCCAGCTCCCCACACACCACGTCGTCTGGGCGTTCGGGTTGGACCTGCTCTACCTGGCCCTGGCTTTCGCCTTCTTCGGGCTGATGTTCCAGTCGGCGTTGCGGCAGGGCTCCCTGCTGAAGGCGCACGACTGACCCGGTCCAATGAACGCGGCCGGGGGTTGGAGCGTCTGTACCAGTGAAGGCGATGTGGCTGCTCACTGCCATCCTCATCCTGCTAGCCCTGCTGGCGGCGGGCCCGGTCCACCCCGCGCCGGCCCCGTCACCCGCGCGGCCGCCTGGGCCGGACCTCCAGGTGGAACGCGACCTGCCCTACGGGCCCGACCCGGCCCACCGGCTCGACGCCTACCTGCAGCGGGGGGCCGGGCCGCACCCGGTGGTGGTCTTCGTCCACGGCGGCGGGTGGGTCGCGGGGGACAAGGCGTCGGGCGGTCTGCAGCTGCTGCTCCCGGCGCTGGCTGCGGCCGGGTACAGCGTGCTCTCCATCAACTACCGGCTGGCGCCGCAGCACCGCCACCCCGCCCAGGTGGAGGATGCGCGCCTGGCCGTGCGCTGGGTGCGCGCGCAGGCGACCGCCCTGCGCGTCGACGCCGAGCGGGTGGCGGTGGCGGGCGCCTCCGCCGGCGGGCACATCGCCACGCTGCTGGCCTATACGCCCTGCCCGGGGCGGGACGGCCTCGACCTTGTGCTGCGGCAGCCCTGCCGGCCGCAGACCGTGGTGAACGTCTTCGGGCCCACCGACCTGCGCAGCCTGCCGCAGCCGATCGCCTCGCTCCTGCTCCCGCCGCCGGCCGACCTGGCCGCGCGGGCGGAGGCCTCACCGATCGTCCACGTGTCTCCGGACGATCCCCCGACCGTGACCCTGCACGGCACGCTCGACCCGCTCGTCCCCTACCGGCAGAGCGTGGCGCTCCACGACGCCCTCACCCGCGCGGGCGTCCCCAACCGGCTGGTGACGGTCGAGGGCGGGACGCACGGGACGAACTGGTTCAGCCTGGGCCCGGTGACGGAGGCCTGGCAGCGGGCACTCGTGGACTGGCTCCGCGCCACGCTGGGGCCCTAGCCGACGTTGCGGCGGCCCGGCGCGCTGGTGCCCGGGCGTTCAGAGGCGGACCGAAAAGCTCACCACCACGTTGGGCGCGGCCACGCCGACCAGAGTCAGGGTCAGGCGCGAGCCCAGGTCCTCGGCCCGCACGGCGACGAGCGTCGCGGTGCCCACGGCCACGAGGGCGACCGGGGCGGATACCGGCACCAGGTACAGGAACCGCCCGCGCAGCTTGGCCCCTGCCGGGGTTGTCAGCCGGACGAGTTGCCCGGGGGGAATCTTCACGCCGGCCGGTGCGAAGGCCAGGAAGGTGCCACCCCTCTCACCGACGAGGAAGAGCGTGTAGCACGTCCCCGGGCTGATGACGATGGTGCCGTACACCAGCGCCGCGGTAGGGCAGAACGCCTCCCCCGCCACATAGGTCTTCACCTTGACCTTGGGTCCCTTCGGACCGGCCAGGGCCGGGGTGGGGGCGAGGGCGATGACCAGAGCGACCGCGGCCGCGAGAACGCGCATGGGCGACCACCTCCATCGATCTTCCTGCCCGCCACGGGGGAGGGTATAGACGGCGCCCCCAGGAGTATACTGCTGCCATGAGGCCGTTCGGCTGACGGTGAGCACCTGACACTCCTGCGGCGCGCGCCCGCGCTCCGCCCGGCCTCCCTGCCGATCGACGAGATCGCAGGGAGGTGGAGCGATGGTCCCAGATGTCGTGGATGTTGTGTGCGGGCGTCGCCTCGAGCGGGTGCCCGCCGCTGCATTGCGGGTGTGGGCCCAGACCTACCAGCGCGTGGTGGTGGATCTCGGTGCGGGCGACGGTCGGGCGGCCTACCGTCTTGCCCGAACACATCCGACTTGGGCGGCCCTGGCGGTGGACCCCGATGTCCGCGCCCTCCGCGAGGTCTCGTGGAGGGCCGCACGTCCCGTCCCCCGCGGAGGGGCGCCCAACGCCTGCTTCATTCGGGCTGCGCTGGAGATGCTGCCAGCCGGGTTGGATGCGCTGGCCGACGAGATCCGCATCGCCTACCCATGGGGGTCGCTGCTGCGGACGGTCTTGGGGCAGGATGCGATGGAGTTGCGCCGGATGGTTAGGTTGGGCGCACCCGGTGCGCAGGTCCGGGCCGAGGTGAACCGTTCGGCGCTGGCTGTGGTGCCAGGCGGGCCGGAGGCGGCGGGCCCCGACTTGGCCGCCGCCTGGGAGGCCGCGGGGCTGCGCGTGGTGTCCGTGGTCTGGGGCGCCCCGGCGCTCGAGACGTCCTGGGGACGGCGACTCAACCCGCGTGGCCGTGTCCGGGTCCTGCAGGTGGAGGGGCGGGTGCTCCGGGCTGAAGGGGAGTGCCTGCGGAGGAACCGGGCCGCCGGTGAGGCCGTCCAAGCGGCTGTAGAGACAGGATCGGGACAGCGGAAGGCCTGAAGGGGACAAAGGTGCAGGCGATGCGGATAGCCCTGGTTGCCCTGATGGTCATCCTGGTGGCGGGGTGGGCGGTCCCGCCCGGCACCGTCTCCACGGCGGCCCTGACCGCGGCGGCTGCCCTCCAGGCCCAGGGCCCCCCGGATGCCGTCGCGCAGCCCGCTGGGCAGCTCCCGCCTCCCTCGGCGCTCCTGGTTCAGGTCTTCCAGCTCATCACCGAAGAGGCGCTGGCTCCGCCGCCCTACCCCGCTCTCCTGCAGGCCGCCGTGGAAGGAATGCGCGCGGCGCTGCGGGCCGCGGGCGTGGCCACCCCGCTCGCCGACATCCCCATCACCGGCTACCCCGACCAGGACCTCCAGGCGGTGCTGGCGCGCCTGCAGCGGGCCACCGCACTGCTCTCGGGCGGGCCGGCGGGATCGGCCGGATCGATGGAGGTGGCCTACGCCGCCGTCAAGGCCATGGTGGCGGCGGTGCGCGAGGCCAACTCCGTCTTCCTCACCCCAGACGAGCAGGCGCGCTTCAGCCGCAGCGAGAGCGGCGAGTTCGTGGGGATCGGCGTGGTGCTGGAGGAGCGGGACGGCCGCGTTGTCATCGCCCGCGTCCTGGAGGAGTCGCCCGCCGCGCAGGCCGGTGTGCTGCCCGAGGACGTCATCGAGGCGGTGAACGGCCAGCCCACCGCCGGGCTGGGGCTGGAGCAGGTCCGGGCGCTCATCGCCGGGGAGGAAGGCGGGGTGGTGACGCTGCAGCTGCTGCGGCCCGCCACCGGCACCCAGGTCGTGGTCTCGATCACGCGCGCCCGCATCCGGCAGCGGACGCTCACGGCCCGGCTGGTCGCCCCGGCGGTCGGGTACGTGCGCCTGACGCAGTTCCGGCGGGGGGTGGCGCAGGAACTGGGGCAGGCCCTGACGGCGCTGCGAGCCGAGGGGGCGCGGGGGATCGTCCTCGACCTGCGCGACAACCCCGGCGGGCTGCTGAACGAATCGGTGGACGTGGCCAGCTACTTCCTCGACGACGGCATCGTGATCACCGTCCAGGAGCGCACGAGCTCGCGCACCTATACCGTCCGCCCGCGCCAGCCCAAGTTCACCCGCGCCGTGGCCGTGCTGGTGAACCGGGGCAGCGCCAGCGCCTCGGAGGTCGTGGCGGGGGCGCTGCAGGACGCGGGGATCCGCCTGGTCGGGGAGACGACGTTCGGGAAGGCCACGATCCAGCTCGTCTACGAGTTTCCCGACGGCAGCGCCCTGCGGCTGACCGTGGCCCGCTACCTGACCCGCAGCGGGCGCGACATCAGCGGGCGCGGGCTGGTACCCGACCTGGTCGTGCCCTTGGGGATGGCGGTGGCGGGCACCCCCAATGACGCCCAGCTGCAGCGCGCGGTCATGCTGGTGAGCGACCTGGTGCGCGGCGTGGCCCACAGCCGCCGCTCCCCGCCCGCCGCCCTGGCCTGGGCGTCGGGCTTCTGACCTCCGTCGCACCGCTAGGGGGCGTTGCGCTCGGGGCCCACCCGGCCCCGGTGGGCGTCGATGAACCGCACGATGGTCGCCTCGTCGAAGGCCTGCAGCTTCAGGAGCCGCCCCCAGGCAGCCAGGGCGATGGGGACGTCGTTTGCCGGCCGCGGCGTCACGATGACCTTCGTGCGGTAGCGGCCGGCGATGGCCGTCAGCCGGTCGGCGAGCGCCCGGTCGTCGCGGTTGCGGTAGGAGATCCACACCCCGCCGTGCTCCAGGTTGTGGACCAGCAACTCGTCCGGCAGGACCTCGGTGTGGACTCCCCAGGGCGCAGTGGTGGGCCAGTGAGGGCCGGAGGTCGGCGGGTTCGTCGCATACCCGGTCGCCCGCGTCCCTGGGGCGATGTGGGAGGGCGGCACCGTGGGGACGCGGTAGGGCGTGCGCAGCGAGCCGGTGGCCACCCAGGCCAGCAGGGCGATGAGGAGGACGGTGCCGCCGCCCCAGGTCAGCGCCTGCACACGTCGCCGGCGCGCCGCCGCGGCCCGTTCCGCCGCCCGGCGTTCCTCCCGTCGTCGGCGCCGCTCCTCTGCCTTGCGCGCATCCTTCTTCGCCATCGCTCCTCCCGGTAGTATAACCTCCGTGGTCGTCCGCAGCGTCGTCCGGCACAGCGCCTACGCCGACTCGGTCACCCTCATGCGGGTCCAGCAGGAGGTCCGCCGGCAGGCCGGCGTCGAGGAGGCCGGGCTCGTGCTGGCCACCGAGGCCAACAAGGCGTTGTTGCAGCAGGCCGGCCTGCTCACCCCCGAGGCCTCGACGGCCGGGCCCGACGACCTGGTGATCGCCGTGCGGGCGGTCTCCGAGGAGGCGGCCGCCCGGGCACTGGCGGAGGCGCAGACGCTGCTGAGCCGCCCGCGCGCGTCGGCAGGCGGGGACGCCTACCGTCCCCGCACCCTGGCCGCGGCCCGGCGGCTGCTGCCGCAGGCCACGGTGGCGGCCGTCTCCGTGCCGGGGCGCTTCGCCGCCGGCGTGGCGCGCGAGGCGCTGCGCGAAGGGCTGCACGTCTTCCTCTTCAGTGACAACGTCCCCCTCGAGGAGGAAGTGGCGCTCAAGCGCGAGGCGGCGGAGCGGGGACTGCTGGTCATGGGCCCCGACTGCGGCACCGCCCTCCTCGGGGGCGTGGGCCTGGGGTTCGCCAACCGGGTGCGGCGGGGACCGGTGGGGATCGTGGCCGCATCCGGCACGGGCCTGCAGGAAGTGGCCAGCCTGGTGCACCGCTGGGGCAGCGGCGTGAGCCAGGCTATCGGCACCGGCGGGCGCGACGTGAGCGGTGCCGTGGGCGGGGCCACGATGGTCCGGGCGCTGGGCCTCCTGGCTGACGACCCGGCCACCCGGGTCATCGTCCTCGTGAGCAAGCCTCCCGACCCGACGGTGGCGGAGCGGGTCCTGGCAGCGGCGCGGGGGACCGGCAAGCCGGTGGTCGCGGTGTTCGTGGGGGCGGAAGTGGCCGACAGCGGCACCGTCTCCGGCGCGCGCACGCTGGCCGGGGCCGCCCGGCGCGCCGTGCTCCTCGCCGAGGGCGCGGGGGTGCGGGAGGCGCCCCCCGCCGACGCGGAGGCAGAGGCCGGGTCGCTCCCCGAGCCGCTCCGGGCCGAGGCCGCACGGCTGGCGTCAGGGCAGCGCTTCGTGCGCGGCCTCTACAGCGGCGGGACGCTGTGCGCCGAGGCGCAGGCGGTCCTGCGCACCTACGTCGGCCGCGTGCGCTCCAACGCCCCCCTGGACCCGGCGGATGCCCTCCCCGGCACCGGCCCGGCCGTCGAGCACACCCTCCTCGACCTGGGGGCGGACGAGTTCACCCAGGGCCGGCTGCACCCTCTGCTCGACCCTACGCTACGCCTGCAGCGCCTGGCCGCGGAGGCCGCCGACCCCGCCGTCGCGGTGCTCCTCCTCGACGTGGTCCTCGGGGATGCGGTCGAGCCCGATCCCGCCGCCCGGCTGGGCCCCGCGATAGCTCAGGCCCGGGAGGAGGCCCGCCGCAGCGGGCGGACCCTGTGCGTGCTCGGGAGCGTGTGCGGGACCGAGCTGGACCCGCAGGATGCGGAAGCCCAGACGGCGGCCCTGCGGGAGGCAGGGATGCACGTGCTGGACGCCGCCGCCCTGGCGGCCCACGCGGCGGGCCAGCTCCTCCGGCAGCGCGGCGTCCGGGACGGGACGCGCGAGGTCACCCGCCTGGCCGTGCCCGAGGGGGCGGTCCCTCCGCCCGACCCGGGTCCGCTGCGCACGCTGCTCCAGGGCCCGCCGGCCGTGGTGAACGTGGGCCTCGGCCTCTTTGCGGAGAGCCTGGCGCGTCAGGGGGCCCGTGTCATCGACCTGGACTGGCGCCCGCCCGCCGGCGGCCGGGAGCGCTGGCTCGAGCTGCTCGACCGTCTGGAGGCGTAACCGCGCGCCCGGCCCGTCCCTGAAGGCCGGCGGCGCGGTCGGACGGGCAAGGAAGGCCCACGGTCGAAGGCGAATTGTATTATACTTCTCGCCCACGGGAGGTGGAGGAGCGCGTGTCGACCGGTCGGCTCTGGAGAGTGGTCCGGTCTGTGGGTCTGGTGTGGCTCATCGGGGCGCTGGTGCTGCTCCCGGCACTGGCCACCGCCCAGCAGCCGCGGCGCGGCGGTACGCTCGTCTACATCGTGTCGGCAGAACCTCCATCCTTTGACGGCCACCGGGAGACGACCTTCGCTATGCTCCACCCGGTGAAGCCCCACTACAACTACCTGGTGAAGTTCGACACCCAGAACTTCCCCAAGGTCGTCGGCGACCTGGCCGAGTCGTGGACCGTCTCCCGCGACGGACGCACGTACACCTTCAAGATCCGTCAGGGCGTGCGCTGGCACGACGGGTCGCCGCTGACGGCCCGCGACATCCAGGCCACCTACGACAAGATCATCTTCCCGAAGGAAGGGGTCATCAGCGCGCGCCAGGCCATGTACCACATGGTCCAGCGCGTCGAGGCCCCCGACGCCCAGACGGTGGTCTTCCGGCTGAAGTTCGCCTCCCCGGGGTTCGTGGAGAAGCTGGCGTCGCCGTTCAACTTCGTCTACAAGGCGGAGATCCTCGAGCGCGACCCGCGCTGGTACGAGCGCAACATCATGGGCACCGGGCCGTTCCGCTTCGTCGAGTACGTGCGCGGCTCCCACTGGGTCGGGCGGCGCAACGACGAGTACTTCAAGCCCGGCCTGCCCTACCTGGACGGCTTCCGCGCGCTGTTCATCGGCAGCCGCTCGGCGATGATGGCGGCCCTGAAGAGCGGCCAGGCCCTGATCGAGTTCCGCGGCGTCTCGCCGGCGGAGCGGGACGACCTGGTGCGGACCCTGGGGGACCGCATCGCCGTGCAGGAGCAGCCCTGGAACTGCAACCTCATCGTGGTCTTCAACACGCGGCGCAAGCCCTTCGACGACGCGCGGGTGCGCCGGGCCCTCACCCTGGCGGTGGACCGCTGGGGCGGCTCGCAGGCGCTGTCCCAGATCGCCCTGGTCCGCCCGGTGGGCGCGGTGATGCGCCCGGGCTCGGAGTACGCCATGTCCCAGGCCGAGCTGATGCGGCTGGCCGGCTACGGGCGGAACATCACCGCAGCCCGGCAGCAGGCCCGCCAGCTCCTCCGCGAAGCCGGCGTGCCCGAGGGCTTCAGCTTCACCCTGAAGAACCGCAGCATCCAGATGCCGTACGAGCCCGTGGGGGTCTACCTGGTGGACCAGTGGCGGCAGATCGGGCTGAACGTGCGCCACGAGCAGCAGGAGACGGCGCGCTACCTGGCCGACCAGCGCGCCGGGAACTACGAGGCCACGGTGGACTTCGCCTGCGACTTCATCGACGACCCCGACGTGCAGCTGGTGAAGTTCCTCTCCGCCGACGTGAGCCCGCTCAACTACGGCGGGTACATCGACCGGCAGCTCGACGCCTGGTACTTCCGCCAGAGCCGGACGACGGACCGGGCGGAGCGGACCCGCATCATCCGGCAGTTCGAGCGGCGGCTGCTGGACGAGCAGGCCTACGTGATGTACGTCCTGTGGTGGTGGCGCATCATCCCGTACTGGCGGACGCTGCAAGGGTACAAGACCACCACGAACCACTACGTCGAGCCGGACCTGGAGGTCTACTGGCTCTCGCCGTAACGTGCGCGTGCCGTCCCCGGGGGTGGCGGGGCGCCGCCCGCCGGCGGCGCTGACGACGTGACGCGCTACATCCTCACGCGGCTGCTGCTCATCGTCCCCACCCTCGTCACGGTGGCGGTGCTCATCTTCGTCATCATGCGCGTGGTCCCGGGGGACATCGTGGCCCTGCGACTGGTGCTGGGCGGCTCGTACATCACCCCGGGCGTGCTGGAGGCGGAGCGGGCCCGGCTGGGCCTGGACAAGCCCATGTGGGCGCAGTTCGTCGACTACCTGATGGGGCTGGTCCGCTTCGACCTGGGGACCTCGATGTGGTCGGGGGCGCCGGTGGCACGGGAGATCGCCATCCGGCTGCCGCTCACCCTGCAGCTCGCCGTCATGGCCACGGTGGTGGCCGTGGCCGTGGCCATCCCCCTGGGGACGCTGGCCGCCGTCTACCGCGGGCGCTGGATCGACCACGCCGTCCAGGTCTTCAGCGTGGCCGGCCTGGCCGTCCCGTCCTTCTGGCTGGGGATCCTGCTCATCCTCTTCCTGCTCACCGTCTTCCACTACCTCCCCCCGCTCACCTACACCCCGCCCTGGGTGGACCTGCGGGCCAACCTGGCCCAGCTGATCTGGCCAGCGCTGGCGGTGGGCTACCGCTACTCCGCGGTGGCCACGCGCATGACGCGCTCGGCACTGCTGGACGTGCTGCGGGAGGACTACGTGCGCACGGCCTGGGCCAAGGGGCTGGAGCGGCGGGTGATCCTGCGCCGCCACGCCCTGCGCAACGCGTTGCTACCGGTGGTGACGGTCATCGGGCTGGAGTTCGCCTTCCTCATCGGCGGCCTGGTCGTCACCGAGCAGGTCTTCAACCTCAACGGGGTGGGCAAGCTCATCGTCGACGCCATCAGCCAGCGCGACTACACGCTCATCCAGGGGCTGATGCTGCTGGTCGCCTCCGCCTACATCCTGGTGAACTTCCTCACCGACCTGCTCTACGCCTGGCTGGACCCCCGCATCACGTTCGGGTAGGGGCATGGCGCGCGAGACGGTCTTGGAGCGCGTGGTGGCGGTCGGCGGGGTCGCCGCCCGCCGGCCGGCCCACCCCGTCGGGCGTTTCCTGCGACGCTACCCCCTGGGGGCGGCGGGCGGAGCGGTGATCCTCGGCATGCTCCTCATGGGGATTGGCGCCGCCTGGGTGGCCCCCTACAACCCCGTGGCCAACGACTTCGCCAACATGTTCCAGCCGCCCGGCCCGGCCCACTGGTTCGGCACCGACGCCTTCGGCCGGGACGTGCTCAGCCGCATCATCTACGGCGCGCGCACGGCGATGATCGTGGGCTTCGGTGCCTCCGTCCTCGGCGCCACCGTGGGTGCCGTGATCGGCGTGGCCAGCGCCTACTTCGGCGGGTGGACCGACCTGGCGGTGCAGCGGCTGGTGGACATCATGATCTCCTTCCCCATCATCATCCTGGCGCTGGCCATCGTGGCCATCATCGGGGTGGGGACCGACAAGCTCATCCTGGCCATCGCCCTCTCCTTCATCCCGCGGGCGGAGCGGGTGGTCCGCGCCAGCGCCCTCAGCGTCCGGGAGACGGTGTACGTCGAAGCGGCGCGAGCCATCGGCGCGGGCCACCTGCGGATCATCTTCCGCCACATGGCCCCCAACGTCGTCGCCCCCTACCTCGTCATGCTCACCTCCTTCCTCGGCCAGGCCATCCTGCTGGAGGCTTCTCTCTCCTTCCTGGGGCTGGGCGTCTCGGAGCCCACGCCCGCCTGGGGGCTGATGCTGCGCGGGGCGGCGGTGGACTTCGCCACCCGCGCCCCCTGGATGGCGATCTTCCCCGGGCTGGCCATCAGCGTCGCCGTACTGGCCTTCAACATCTTCGGCGACGCGCTGCGGGACGCGCTGGACCCCCGGCTGCGGACCTGACTCGTCCGGGGCGGGAACCCGCCCCGGATGTGCCGAACTACAGGGCCCATGGACAGGCGCGGACGGGCCATCCCGCCGGCGCAGCGCGCGGAGGCGACGAGGCGAGGGGGACCCGCGCGCCCGATGCGCCGCCTGCCCGCGCCGCGGACCTCCTTCATCGGCCGCACCGAGGAGGTCGAGGCGCTGGCCGCCCTCCTCACCACGCCCGGTGTCCGGCTCGTCACCCTCACCGGAGCGCCGGGGATCGGCAAGACCCGTCTGGCCCTGGAGGTGGCCCGCCAGCTGGCCCCGCATCTTCCCGGCGGTGTGGCCTTCGTCGACCTGGCGCCGCTCACCGACCCGGCGCAGGTGCTCCCGGCGGTGGCGCAGGCCCTGGGCGTCCGGGACCTCCCGGGACAGGACCTCCTGGAGACGGTGGCTGCGGCCCTGGGCGAGGGCGAGACGCTGCTGCTCCTGGACAACTTCGAGCAGGTGCTGCCGGCGGGGGCCACGGTGGCGCGACTCCTCGACGGCAGCGCCGCGCTCACCGTGCTGGTCACCAGCCGCGCCCCGCTGCACCTGGCCGGGGAGCGCGAGTTCCCGGTGCCGCCGCTCGGCCTCCCCCGGGCCGGGTCGCCGGCGGAGCGCCTGGCGGCGCCGGCCGCAGCTCTCTTCCTCGACCGCGGGCGGGCTGTGCAGCCGACCTTCGCGCCCTCGGGGAGGGCCGCCGAGGCGGTGGCCGACCTGTGCCTCCGGCTGGACGGCCTGCCGCTGGCGATCGAGTTGGCCGCGGCGCGCGTGCGACATCTGACGCCGACGATGATCCTGCGTCGCCTGGGCTCGCGCCTCGACCTGCTGGTCGGCGGCCGGGACGCCCCGCCCCGCCACGCCACCCTGCGGCACGCCATCGGGTGGAGCTACGAATTGCTCGCTCCGGACCACCGGGCCCTCTTCCGCCGTCTGGCCGTCTTCGCGGGGGGGTGCGCGCTGGAGGCGATCCAGGCCGTGGCGCTCGGGGAGGGAGAGGAGTCGGCGCTGCTGGACGACCTCGCTGCGCTCGTCGACAACAGCCTGGTGCAGCAGGAGCCGCTGGAGGACGGCGAGGCGCGGTTCCGCATGCTGGAGACGGTGCGGGAGTTCGCCCTGGAGCAGCTGCAGGCCACGGGCGAGGCCCACGCCATCGCCCGGCGGCACGCCCGCTACTATGGACGCGTGGCGGAGGCGGCGGAGCCTGCGCTGACCGGCCCGGAGCAGGCGGTCTGGCTCGAGCGTCTGGAGCGGGAGCACGACAACCTCCGGGCGGCGCTGGCCCACCTCCTGGCCACGGGGGACGGTGAGGCCGGGCTGAGCCTCGCGGCCGCGCTCGGGCGTTTCTGGGAGCGCCATGGGTACGCCCGCGAGGGGCTGGAGTGGCTGCAGCGCTTCATCGACGCGGCTCCCGCTGCCCCGCCGGCCCTGCGGGCAAAAGCCCTCAACGCGGCAGGGAACCTGAGCCGCAGTCGTGGAGACTACCCGGCGGCGCTCGCCTGCTACGAGCGCGCCCTGGCGCTGCGCCGGGAGGTGGGGGACGAGCGCGGCGTGGCCATGGCCCTCAACAACCTGGGGGTCGTCGCCAAGGACCAGGGTGACTACGCTCGCGCCCGCGCCTACCTGGAGGAGAGCCTGGCGGTGAAGCGCCGGCTGGGGGAGGAGCGCGGTATTGCCGTCACCCTCAACAACCTGGGGCTCGTGGCGAAGTCCCAGGGGGACGCGGCCGGCGCCGAGGCCTTCTTCGCCGAGAGCCTGGACCACTTCCGCGACCTGGGGGACGTCTGGGGGCAGGCGCTCACCCTCAACAACATGGGGGCGTTGGCCGCATCGGTGGGCGACTACGAGCGCGCGCTGGCGCTCCACAAGACCAGCCTGGCCAGTCGGCGGGCGATGCAGGAGAAGTGGGGGGTGGCCGAGTCCCTGGAGGGGCTGGCCCGTGCGGCCGCGGGCCTGGCGCAGCCCGCTGCCGCTGTGCGCCTGCTGGCCGCCGCCCACCGCGTGCGGCAGGCCACCGGCTTCCCGCTGCCGCCGGACGAGCAACCGGGGCTCGCGCAGACGACCGAGGCGCTGCGCGGCACCCTGGGTGAGCCAGGCTACCACGAGGCGTGGGCCATCGGCGAGGGCTGGACCTACGAGCAGGCGCTCGACGTCGCGCTGGCCCTCTTGCCGGAGGCGGGGGCCCGGCCCGAGGCGGCGTCGCAGGGTGCGGTGCGGGTGTACCTCTTCGGTCGGTTTCGCCTGGTGGTGGGCGAAGAGGGGGTGTCGGAGAGCGTCTGGGGACGGCCGCAGGCGCTGGCGCTCTTCCAGTACCTGATGCTGCACCGCCACCGCTACGTCTCCGCAGAGGAGCTGGTCGAGACCTTCTGGCCGAAGGCTCCGTCGGTGGAGTCCACCGCCCTGTACACCACGCTCTCGCGGGTGCGCCGGGCCTTGCGGGTGACCGGGGCAGCCCCCCGGATCGCCCTGGTGCGGGAGCACGCAGGCTACCGCCTGCGCCTCGACCCGACGGTCTGGGTCGACGTCGACGCCTTTGCCCGGCACCTGACCGCGTCCCTCTGGCGCAGGGAGGGTGGAGAGGGCGACGGCGCCGTGACAGTTGCAGCCTTGCGGGAGGCGCTGGCGCTGTACGAGGACGACCTGCTGACGACCGTCCCGGATCCCTGGTGCGTAGAGGAGCGCGAGGCGCTGCGCCGCCGCTACGTCGAGGGCGCGCTGCGGCTGGGCGGCCTGCTGGAGGAGCAGGGCGAGGCGGAAGCCGCCCTCGAGGTCTACGCCGGGGTCGCCGGGCGTGAGCCCCTGTTGGAGGCGGCCCACCGCGGTGCGATGCGCTGCTACGCCCGCCTGGGACGGCGGGATCTGGCGCTGCGGCAGTATCGGACCTGCGTGGAGGCGCTCGCCCGCGACCTGGGCGTGGCCCCCGAGCCCGAGACGGAGGACCTCTACCGGTCGATCGCCGGCGAGGCGCCGGTCAGTCCAGACCGACGTCCCGACCGTCTCAGTGCGGCCAGCCCCTGACGGTCCGCGTCCCTGCCGCGACCTGTGGGGTCACGCCCCGCTCGATCCGGTGCCCTGCCCCGGCGGCGCGGGCTCGGGTGCCGAAGGGACAGGGGTCGGAGCAGCCGGCCGCGCGCTGAGCTGCCGGCTGCGGAAGGGTGACTGCGCCAGCGCGCGCCGCAGCAGCAGGACGTAGAGGCCGATGCCGACGAGCCAGACGAGCACGGTGAGGCCGAAGGCGGGGGAGAGGAACCCGGTGGGGGCCTCGAGCTTCTGGGCCAGGCTGGGGGGGAAGTTGAAGGCGGCGTGGAGCAAGGCGGCGAGCAGCAGCCCGGCGAGCACCCACCGTCCATTGCGCCGGCCGACGACGGCCTGACCGAGGAAGTACCCGACGATCCCCGACATGGCCACGTGCCCGGTGGCGCTGAGCAGCGAGCGCAGCGGAGCGACGATGCCGAAGGCCTGCAGGGCCGCAACGGGGGCCGCCTCCGTGGCGGCCACCCCCGCCTCGGCGGCCCCGGCGAGGATCCCGGTGTAGGTGCCGAAGATGTAGAGGAAGTTCTCCGCGGCCGCGAAGCCCAGCGCCGCGGTGGTCATGTAGATCATGCCGTCGACCGGCTCGTTGAAGTTCGGATCGGTGCGGGTGCTGTTGGCCGTGACCAGGTACTTCATGACCTCTTCGTTGAGCGCCTTGACGAAGACGAAACCGAAGAGCAGGGCGATGGCCGCCGGGATGGCGCCCGCCTGGCCCACGGCGTCGACGTACCGTTCCAGCCGCGCGAGGAAGAGCGCCAGGCCCAGCGCCCAGGGCGCGGAGAAGACGCCCCAGACGAAGAGCTTGCCGATCAGGCGTCGGGGCTCGCGCTCATACCGGTCCCGGGTCCAGAAGAACCACAGCCAGGCGACGGCCGGGATGAACGCGGCCAGGATGGCGGCGATCTGTGCCATGTAGGCCTCCCTCCTCCGCCTTGCGTCAACTCGTTTCGCCTCACGCCAACCCCGTCTTGCTGCGCTGCCGGTCCATGATGGCCTTGCCGATCTTGAGCGGGATGGCGCCCCCGGGCACGACGAGGTTCACCGTCTCGGCGCCCAGGTCGAAGAGCACCTCGCGGTTGAAGATGCGCCGCACCTGCTGCTGGAAGGCCCCGGTGCCGACGGTGGCCTCGCCGGTGACGCCGTCCAGCTCGACCACGCCCCGCTTGCCGCGGGCCTGCCAGACGTACTCGAAGGCGAAGACCGGCCGGTAGAGCAGGTGCAGGAACTCGACCTGGATCCCCTCCTCGAAGACCTGATCCGCCTCGTACGGGGTCAGCAGCCGCTGCACCAGCCGCTGCACGACCTGGGAGGCCTTGACCTCGGGCGGGACGACGACGGCGTCCGCCGGCGCCAGGGCCGCCAGGTCCTCCACCTCCTCGCGCGCCGCGGTGAGCAGCTGCGGCGCCTGCAGCTCCGCTCCGCTGCGGGCATCCACGAGCTGCTCCACCCGTACGTCGTCCGTGCAGTGCTCGACCCCACGCACGATGAAGTGCCGCGGGGGCCCGTCGGCCACCGGGTAGTCGGTGCCGGCCACGGTGACGGCGCGCACCGTGGCGTCGCCCACCGGCACGCGGTACTCGCGTCCGCGCTCGAAGACGAGGCGCTTGCGCGCCGCCAGGTGCCACACCGGCTCGTAGCGCTTCTCGATGGCCGCCACGGTGATCTCGTCGCCCTTCGGACGGTGCAGCAGCCGGGAGAGGGAGCCGAAGGCCACCATCTTGTGGTCCCAGGCCCGCTCGCGCGCCTGCTCGGGGGTGAGCCGGGCGGCGACGAGGAAGACCTTCTGCTCGCTGACCGTGATCTCCATGCGCCGGGCGGCCGGTGCTGCGGGCTACTTCAGGATCACCGCGACGACGAGCAGGGCCATGGCCACGATGGTGGCCCCCTGGACCACCGCCACCGCCATGTTGCCGTTGCGCAGCTCCGCCATCTCGTCGATGCCCGGGGTGACCCGGTTGAAGACGCGCATGGCGATGGGGGCCATGATGGCGAAGGCCACGCCGGCGACGACCACCCAGAAGAGCAGGAAGAGGGCGTTCAGCAGGATCTGACCGTAGTCGGGCCCGGCGCCCACGGGGAAGCCAAACGGCGGAGCCTGCTGGGCGAGGCGGATGAGGAGCAGCATCTCAGCGTTCCCTCCTTTGAGCCGCCCGGTCCCCTCGGGGGGAGGCGGTGGTGGTGCATGGTCATGACAACGACAGATCTTCGGTGTCGACACGGCCCGGGGGGCGCGTGCCCTCAGGCGTGTCGGCGTCAATCCGCGAAGTGCTTGTTCACGAAGTCCTTGCGGTCGGCCCAGCGGCGGTTCTCGATGTCCCAGACGGAGAAGCTCATGGTCTTGATCAGCCGCTCGGCGGCCGCCTTCTTCTGGTCATCGTTCCTGGCCGCGTTCCAGGCCTGCAGGAAGTCGGCCCACTCCTGCTTGGTGACGGCGAAGTTCAGGATGTACCTGGTCCAGACCTGGGCAGCGATGAGCACCGTGGCCGCAGGCTCCTGGGTGAGCACCGAGTGCATGACGTCCCAGGTGTTGGCCGCCTGGTTCATGGCGTCCGCAGTCGTGGGGGCCCCGTAGAGGGCGGCGGTCACGGCGCCCCAGATGGCGGGATCCCGGCCCTGGGCGCGCCTGATGACGACGTCGTAGACCTTCATGCCGCGCCGCTCCAGGCCGGCTTTGATCTGCCTGGCCTGCGGGTCGGTCGGTTCCTTGCTCTGGATGGTGACCTGCGCGTGCACCAGCGCGGGCAGGGCGGCCACGAGCAGGCCCACCACGAGCAGGGCCACCACCCCGACCAGGCCGAGCCGGCTCCGTCCCGGTGTCACAGGCCCACCTCCCCGGCCGGCGGGCGGCCCGGACACCGCCGCTGGCCTCGTGTGGAGCGACTCTAGCAGGCAGACCTGAACAAAACCTGGACGGCCCTCGGTCGTCGGGCATCGACCATCAGGTCTCAGCCCGCACCCGGGCGATCTCGGCCTCCTTCGCGGCAATCTGGCCGGCGAGCGCGTCGGCCTGGCGGCAGAGGGTCTCCACCTCCGGCGGGAAGGCCGTGCCGGCCTCGTGCAGGTCGTAGACCCTGGCGCCGATGGCCTCCAGGGCGTCCTCCATCCGGGCGTTGAGCGTGTGGATCTCCACTTTGAGCCTGGCCACCGCCGCCGCGTCCCCGGCGCCCTCCGCCGCCCGTCCCTGCCGCCTCCTTGACCTCCTCGGCGGCGCGCTGCGCGGTCTGCTTCACCTTCTCCAGCCAGCCCATCCCCGTTCCCTCCTCCCGCTGCTCGTGGCGTTTCGTGCCTGGATCAGCCCCGCGGCGACGCGGCGGCCGTCAAGGGGGGCCAAGGAGCGTCGTCTCCCGGTAGATCAACCGCTGGCGGGGGTCGGCCGAGATTCGCTGGACGATCGACGAGACCGACCGCGTCCCCTGACGCAGGCCCGCGGTGAAGCTGTGGGTCACCGCCTCACCCGTCTCGAAGGACTGCTGGCGAATCAGCACGCTCACGTGCGGGTTGGGGCCGCGCAGGTCCTTGGTCACGATGACGCGGGTCTGGTAACGGGCCGCCCCCTTCGTCCCCTGCTGCTCCGTACCGGTCTGGTGGAGCCCCTCGTCCGTGACGCCCGTGGTGAGCCCGCTGGCCGGCTCCACCCGCCACCAGGCCAGGCGCGGCCGTCCCGCCACGGTCAGCGGCCGCACGGGAGCGACGACCAGGAAGCCCCGGCGAAGGTCGTCACGCACCCGCTCCCGCGCGTCGGCGGGCACCTCCCCGCTCAGCGCCCGCGCCTCCGGGTCGACACGGACGATCGGCGCCTGTTCGCGACGGGCCTGGTCGAGGAGGGTGCTGGTGCTCACCCATGGCCCCGCGCCCCCGGTGAGCGTCTCCATGACGACCCGCTCGAGGGTGCCTTCGACCACCCCGCGGAAGACCTGCGCCGCCAGGGCCTGTCCGGTGGCCCCTTCCGTGCCCACGAGCCGACGGGCGTGGCGGCGCAGGTCGATGGCCACCCGGGCCACGCCGTCCCAGCCGCTCACCTCGGCGATGACGAGGCGCGGGGACGCCGGGTAGAAGGCCAGCCCCGCGCCCCGCCCGTGCAGGCGGTCGACCAGGGCGTCCGCGGCCGCCACCTGCCAGAGGCTGATGCGGTGCAGCACGGCGCGCAGGTCTACCGCGTCCTCCGGCAGTGTGGGCGGGTCCGCCGCGACCTCGCGCAGGTGCCCCGGTGCCAGGCGTCCCGTGGTCACGAAGGTCGAGTAGACGTTCCCGGTCAGGTCGGCGCCCCGGCGGCCGGCCGCCAGGGCCTGCAGGTCCTCCGGGGAGAGCGTGCCGCCCGCGGCGCGGCGCGCGGGACCGAGCGCGTCCCACAGCTCGCGCACGACCGTCTCCCGCTCTCCGTCGGGGCCGGCCACCTCGAAGACGAGCCACTCGGCGGTGACCACCGACGCGGTCCGGCGCAGCCCTTCGCCGCTGAGCAGGGAACGGACGCGCCCGCCCCCGTCGGGCTGCCAGCGGAAGCTCTCGCCCACCAGGATCTCACCGCCCACGATGAGGACAGGCTTCACCCCGCCTTCGGGTCCGAGCGGCAGTGGAGCGGCGCCGCCCCCTTCGGGAGTCCACGCCTTTGGCATGTGGAGGAGGACCAGGTCCGCCGCGGAGAGGTCGGCGGCCCGGGCGGTGAACCGCAGCAGGTCGCGCGTCACCGCCGGGCCCTCACCGCGCTCCTCGACGCGCACGACGACCGTGAGCGTGTGGAAGAGGGTGTCCGGCAGGGCGGTCAGGGTCTCCTCCACCCGTGTCCAGGCGCGACCGGGGACCGCGTCCGCAAACGAGGGGTCGAGGTCGATCCAGCGGCCGTCCCGCTCCACCTGGACCCAGTAGTGGGGACGGGCCTCCGCGATCAGGCTCTCCACCGTCGGCAGGACCGTCGTCGCCGCCCTTGAGGTGCTCCCGGAGCAGGGCGAAGTCCCGCCGCGCGGCCGCATCCAGGAGCGCGAACGTCCCATCCGCCGCGGGTCCGGCCGGCGTGGCCGCTGGCGTCGTCGCCGAGGGGGGGTCCGGGCGCGGGGCCCAGGCGGACGTGACCAGGGCGCGCGCCCGGGCCTCGTCGAGCGTGCCGCGGACGAAGCGCACCCGTCGTCCCCCGGCTTGGAGCATCGCTGCCAGCAGCAGGGCCCGGTCCGGGCTGTTGCCGGCCATGGCCAGGAGCGTGCCCCGCGCCCCGCGCAGCACGCCGGGGTAGGGCTCGTACGCCACCGCGTCGCGCAGGAAGGCGAACAGGCGGTCGGAATCGTGGTTGAGCGCCGCGGCGACCGCCTGCGGGTCGATGTGGGTCAGCCAGGGGGTACGCGGCCCGGAGAGGTCGACGGTGACCGAAGCCGGTGAGAGGCCCGGGCCTCGGGCCCCTTCTTGCTCGGGACCGCGCCCAGGGTCGCGCCCTCCCCCGGCGCAGGCCGCGAGGGTCAGGACGGCCAGCGTCGCCAGGAGCCGGGAGGCGGGGCGGGTCGTCGCCCGGGTGGACCGTGGGGCGTGGTCGCTCCTCCTCACGGGGTGACCTCGAACGTCCCCTCGCCGGCCGGGTGGCCATTCAGTTTCAGCTCGAAACGGAAGCGGCCCGGCGGAGCCCCCTGCCTCCACCCCACCCAGAACCACAGGTTGCCGCTGGGTCCTCCCGTTCCGACAGCCTCGCGGACCGTGGCGCTGCGCCTGGTGAGCTCCTGGCCGTCCTTGAACCAGATGCCCTCCAGCCGGTCGTCCGGGCGCAGCCCGCGGAAGGGGAAGAAGGCGTAGATGCGGCGGGTCCCTTCGGGGAAGCGTGTGGCGGCGCCCACCGGCCGGCCCTGTTCCACGGCCGTGGCGAAGGTGATGGGGCCGAGGGTGGCTTCGCCGGGGGCCGAGGTGGCGCCCGGAGCGGGTGCGCCCGTCGCCTCCGGCGCAGGCGATTCGGGTGCGGGAGCGGGCGGTGGCGGTGCGGCGGCTGGCGGGGGTGGTGCGCCGCCCTCCGCCTCGATCTGGAAGGCCGCGGTGTGGGCGAGGCGCTCGGCGATGTAGAGGTCGACGCGGTATGCGCCCGGCGGCCACCCGCGCGTGGGACGGGAGAGGGAGAAGATGCCGCGCGTCGTCTGCGCGCCGGTGGTCAGCGTGGCTTCGTCGATGGTGTCGTCGGCGGGCGCCGCTGCGGTCTTCACGGCGACCCACACCGAGCGGATGGCCACACCCGGCGGGACGTCGGCCAGCGTGAAGACGGCGTAGATCTTGGGCGTGTCGGGCGTGAAGGTGGTCCTGGGGGATGGGTTGTCCGGGTCGTCCGTGAGCACCACGCTCGTGAAGCGGGGCTGGCCCGGTGTGGCCTGTCCCTGCGGAACGCCCCCGCCGTCCCCGCGACAGGCCACCAGCGCCCCCATCGTGAGCCCCAGGATCAGTGCTCGTCCAATCGCGCGCCGCATGGGCTTCCTCCTCTTGGCACCACCGTGCCTTGCGCTCACGGCCCCACCACCTGGACGCCCACCCGGGCGCCTTCCTTGTGCAGCAGCACCTTGGTGAATGCCCGGGCGCTGACCCGCACGTGCCGCACGGTGATCGGCTCGGCCGCCTGGACCGCGACGGTGTAGATCCCCTCCGGGACCCGCACCGGCTGCCCCGTCGTCCCGCGGGCCACGACCGTGCCGGCGGCGTCCCGGACCTGGTAGGGGAGGGCCAGCGACTGGCGGATGGCCTGGGTGAGCGCGCGGGCGTTCCGGGCGTCGAAGAAGCGGCCGCCAGTGAGGCGGGCCACGCGCGCCATTTCCTCCCGGGTGGTCGGGTCGGCCAGGGCAAAGCCGACGATGTTCAACCGGACCTGGACGCCGCGGGCGACCAGGTCGGCGACGACGGCGGAGGGGCTGCCGCCGCACTCCTCCTTGCCGTCGGTGACGAGGATGACGAGCTTCTCGCCGGGCACGCCGCGGAGGTCCTGGGCGACCTGGCGGAGGGTGTAGGCGATGGGCGTGGTGCCGAGGGCCTGGATGGCGCGGACGCGCGCGATCATGCGCGGCCCATCGAGGCGCTGGAAGGGGACGAGGAGCTGGCTGTCCTGGCAGTCGCCGGGGCGCCCTTCCCGGATGCGGTGGCCGTAGACGCGCAGCGCCACCCGGGCATCGGGCGGCAGGTCCTTGATGATCTGGACCGTCACGTCCTTGGCGATGTCCATCATCGGGCGGCCCTCGATGCGCCGTTTCATCGACCCGGACGCATCCAGGATCAGCTCGATGGCGCCGGGGGCGGCGACCGCGGCGAGGCGCTCCCCCGTGGCGCTCACGGCCAGCGTCCCGGTGCCCCGGCTGAGCGTCGCCCGCAGGTAGTAGGGACCCGGGCGCCGCAGCTCCTCGGCGATCTGCCGGTAGATCTGCGTGAGCTGCTCGGGGTCGCTGGTGAAGAACGACCGCGCCGCCGTGGCCAGGGCGGCGTGGGCCAGCAGGCGCCGGCCGCTCGAGCCCAGGACCGGGTCGAAGACCGGCAAGTCGCGGCCCAGCCCGACCGTGTACAGGCGAATGCGGTGCCGTTCCAGCAGCCGCCAGAAGTCGGGGTAGGAAAGGCGGCTCGTCGTGTCGGCGCCGTCGGTCATCAGGACGATGGCCCGGTTCCCCTCGGCCTGCTGGAGGAGGACCACGGCCTGCCGGACGGCGTCGTACAGCGGCGTCCCGCCCTTGGCGAAGAACCGGTCGCGGACGGCCGCGCGGAGGCGGGCGGGGTCGCTCGTGAAGGCAGGCAGCAGCGTCTCCACATAGGGCGGGTCCTTGACGCCGGGGCGGCCCGAGAAGCGGATGAGGTTGAGGCGCTCGCTGGGCTGCACCCCCTCCAGGTAGGCTTCCACCGCGGCCTTGAGGTTGGCCACGCTGGCGGCGTCCATGCTCCCGCTGGTGTCCCAGACGAGGACGATGGAGGCCGGTGGCTCGGTGACGCGGACCAGGTGGTCGCCGGGACGGACCGCCCAGGAGAATGCGGCGCGGCGCCCCGGGAGGGCGCGCGGGGTGAGGGAGGCGAGCGTCCGGCCGGCCGGATCCTGGAGCGTGACGGAGGAGCGGATGGCCGGCTGGCCGGCCACCTCGAAGGTGAGCACCGTGTCCGCGGGGGCGGGCACGGTCAGCCTGAAGAAGTCCTCTTCGCCCAGCGGCTCGATCGTCCCCCGGATGCGCCGGCCCGGCACGAGCGGGTTGGCCTGGGCGGGCGTGTTGTTGGCCTCCTGCTCGACGGCGGCCGCCGCGGCATCCTCCACCGGCGGCGGGACAGCAGCGGTTTGCCGTTCGAGCTCGTGCGCCGTCGTGAGGAGGATCGAGGTGTAGCCGGGCGCGGTCCCCTCCAGCACGCGGACCTCGCCGATGGCGACCCGGCGGTCCTCGGCCGCCTCGGTGACCCGGAGCCGGAGGAAGCGGGCGCGCCGGTTGATTGGGATGGTCTGGTCGCCCGCGGCCTGCGGGACCGCGAAGCGCCCCACCTCCTCGAAGCCATCGAAAGGCGTCTCGGTCGTGGCTTCGACCACGACGGTCCTGGGCCAGGCCTCGTCGTGGCCGAGCGTCCGCTCGTCCGGCAGCGTCAGGACCAGACGGTCCACGAGGGCGACCTGGTCGCCGTGGAAGGCGAAGACGAGCTCCACGGGGACAGGGTCGTGCGAGACCCAGACGGTGGCGGGGTCGCCGTCGATCAGGTGGGCCGCCTGCCGGTGTCCCCGCCGCGAGCTCCACCGGGAGACGACGCCGCCCAGCGCCTGGTGGGCGATGTTCTTCGGCAGGTCGGCCAGGATCGAGGGGCCGTCCGGCACCTCCAGGACCTTCACCTCGGCCAGGTGGATGGCGCGGGCACCGTAGTTCGAGAGGACCCGCAGGCGGACGAAGGCCGCGGGGGTGGGGGCGAAGGCGATGAGGTGCTCGCCCAGCCGGGCGGGCAACCAGGCGGCCGCCACGCGGGTGAAGCCGTCGGTGGGGCCGGTCGTCGAGACCCACACCTCGACCTGCCGCGGTTTGTAGGCCAGCGGGTACCAGTGCTGGAAGGAGGTCGTGTCGATGACGACCGCGTGCACGGTGGCGCGCCGGCCCTGGTGGAAGCCGAAGACGATGTCCTGGGGGAAGTTCGCCCGGTGGGCCTCGACGCTGTTTGTCGCGCGCTCCCGGGAGAGCCAGCCGCAGGAGGGCTCGCAGTCGGCGGGGTCGTCGATGATGACCGGGAAGCCGTCGATCAGGGTGCGGCCGCTGCGGGAGGCGTCGTTCTTCTCGGAGGTGACCGAGACGATCCGTCCGCCCAGCGCGGCCGCGGCGACGTTCAGGCCCCGGACCGCCGCAGCCGCCTCGGCGCCGCCCGCCTGGGGAGCCGCCGGGGTGACGGTGAAGGCGATGGCGCGCCGGACCGGCCCGCGCAGCTCCACCGTGTAGGCTCCCGGGGCGAACCCGCTGTAGGGACCGTCGAACCAGAGCACCCACCCGCGGGGCGAGCGCCGGGCCTGTCGGCTTCCCGGGCGTGCGTACACGTAGCCCAGGTCGGCGTTGGCCTCGTGCCCTTCGACCTGCACCGCCCTCCAGTGCGCGAAGAGGTTCGGGTCCTCGACGGCCACCGGCGCACCGTCGACCACGACGTAGATCCGCTCGGTGGTGTCCGGGAACTCCAGGCCCGGCTCCACCGCCTCGCCGCCGTCCGTCACGCCGCGGGCGAGCTGCACGCGGACCTGGTCAGTGGCGGCGGAGGTGGGACCGGCGGTCGGGGGCACGGTGGGGCCCGTGGCGGGTGTTGCGGCCGCGGGCGTGGGGACGGCTTCAGGTGCGGGCGTCGCCGTGGGGCGGGTTTCGGATGTGGGCGTCGCCGTGGGCCGGGTCTCGGCGGGCGGGCTGGCAGCGGGGGGCGCCGGCGCGGGCGCGGGGACGGCTTCAGGCGCTGGCGTGGAGACGGCTTCGGGGGATGGCACGGGGACGCCCCGACCCTCGGTTCCCCGCCATCCACCGCTGCGTGGTCCCGTGCACCCGGCCACCACCAGCAGGGCGGCGAGGAGCAGGGCCCTCCCCGATCGCCCCGGGGACCTCACGGGGGCGTCACCGTGAAGGTGCCGGTGCGGGCGTGCTGTCCGTTGAGACGCAGCTCGAAGCGGTACGTCCCCGGCGTGGCCCCGCCCTCCCACTGGATCCAGAACCAGAGCCGGCCCTTCCCGGGGAAGCGCGATCCGAAGATCTCACCGAGGGTGGTGCTCTGTGTGAGGAGGCGCTGACCCTCCCGCAGCCACCGGCCCTCCAGCCGGTCGGCGGCCCGCAGCTCCGCAAACCGGAAGACCGCGTAGATGCGTCGCGTACCCGCAGCGAAGCTCTGGGCCGCGCCGACGGGACGGCCGTTCCGGGTGGTCGCCGTGAAGGTGATCGGGGAGATCGTGCCACCCGGTGCGCCGGCGGCGTGCCGGACGAAGGGGGCCGCCAGGACGGCCACGACGAAGGCCGTGACGACGGCGATGACGGTGATGACCCGAGTGCGGGCCGGGGTGGGCATATTGGGGCACCTGGTCATG
Organism: Armatimonadota bacterium; assembly: GCA_031081585.1. NCBI lineage: Bacteria > Bacillati > Armatimonadota > Armatimonadota bacterium. The sequence goes on along the minus strand of JAVHLY010000025.1, from coordinate 1,772 downwards.
ATTGGCCCGACCTCCCGGGCTACGAGCCGCCGGCGTAGCGGGCGGCGAGACGGCCGACGATGGGGATCTCGAAGCGCTCGCCCTGGTAGGCCCGGTAGGCGTAGAGGAGGGTGAGGACGATCCAGCCCAGGGCGAGGATGGGCGTGAGGAAGACGAGCGGCAGGAGGAACGGCATCGTGGCTGCCAGGACGCCCATCACGATCGACCAGCCGGCCATCACCACGATGCCGGCCACGATGAAGCCCAGGGCCTGCACGGCGTGGTAGCGCAGGAAGCCGTGGCGCTTCAGGTCCGTGAGGAGCACCACCAGCGCGATGATGCCGATGGGGTACCCCAGGGCGGCCAGCAGGCGGTTCTCGTTCGTCCTCGTCTCTTGCATGACGATCTCCTCCTCGTCTGCCCCAGCAGGGGTGGTCGCCGGCGTGATCTGCGTCAACGTCCGCCCTGCGATCCGCTCCCCGCGGCAGGGTCCTTCGGATCCCCCCCCGCCCGGCCCACGGTGAGGAGCAGGTCACGCAGGTTGCCGGCGATCAACGCCTCCCGCTCCTCCGTCGAGAGGTCGTAGCCGTGGAGGGCGCGGTGGGGGTCGTCCAGGAGACGGTGCCGGAACCGCTCGTCCTCCAGGGCCCGGGCCAGGATCTCCTGGAGGACCTCCTGGCTCACCGGCGCGGCCTCATGCGCCGGCCTCCGGCCCGCTCACCCGCGCGGCGGCCACAAACCGGCCGGGGGCCTGGGCCCGCGGGCCCTCACCCCCACCCGTGCGGGCGCTCAGGACCACGCTGCCCACGGCGAGCGCCAGGGCGGCGATCACCGCCAGCACCTGCACCGCGCGTGGGGTGGGCCGGCGGACCACGACCGCCCGCGCGGCCAGGTCCCCCAGCCGCTGGCGTCCGGGCGTGACCATGATCACCACCATGCCCACCAGGTAGAGCGCCAGCCCGTCGACCAGCCGCAGCACGTTGCGGATGACCGCCCGGGCCAGGCTCAGGCGCCCGCCCTCCTGCCGGCGTACGCGGATCCCTGCCGCCACCTTGCCGAGGGTGGCGCCGACGAGGGCCTCGCCCAGGGCGAAGTAGGCGAGCAGCACGAGACCGACCAGCCCTATGGTCAGGAACGCCGGCCCGCCTTCCAGCTGGAACCCGCCGCCGGTCAGGCCGCCGTACCGGGCCGCCACACGCATGCCAACGAGGAAGAAGACGGCAAAGGCGACCAGCCCGTCGACGACCTGCCCGGCTGCGCGCAGCAACAGCGTCGCCGGGGCGTCGTCGGGCCGCGGTACGGCCTCGGCAGCCGTCGGGCCGGCGACCGGGGCCTCAGGGGCAAGGGGTGTCGCCATCGCAGGGCCACCCTAGCAGGGGCACCTGAACAAAACCTGGACGGGCCCCCGGCCCTTGGGGGCGTCGGGCCTGCCGACGACGAGGAGGGGCGACCCGGGAGCCAGGCCGCCCCTCCGTTGCTCGAGAGACCGATGTGCTACTGGACGACGATGCGCCGGTAGGCGACGAGGAGCCAGATGATGAGGATGAGCACGAGCAGCCAGACCAGTTCGCTGTTGCCGCGCTCGCTGCGAAGCCGTGCCAGCAGGTGCTGCAGCCAGATCTCCATCGGAATCATCGCCTCACCTCCCGCTCGGAAAGATTCCGCCATCGGCCTCCCGCTTCCTGTCGGCCAGGCGAGGCGCGGGCACGCGCTTTGAGAGCGCGCGCTGGCGCGCTCCCCCGGGCACATCAGGAGGGACGGCGGGATCTGCTCAGGGAAGGGGCGGGCTGATC